>NZ_SCOY01000007.1:0-222129 GCF_005503035.1 Rhodococcus sp. Q | reverse complement strand
CCGCCGCAGTGGCCCGCCTCGTTCCCCGCCACCCCCGCGACCGCGGCGAACACACGGCAGCAGGTCCCGGCCGACGGAACCCGGCCGGACGGCGGTGACACCGCGAGATCAGAGATCCCTGTGCCGCGGAAGTGGAAGCGCGGCCCGATCGTCGCAGGTGTTGCCGCCGTGGTCCTCGTCGGAGCGGTGGTCGGGGCGATTGCCCTGTCCCCGGACGACACGTCCAATGCCACAGAGGCATCCGGCGACGACACCGGTGCGACCTCGCAGACCACCACCGCGGGACCTCCTCCGGTGGGCGCAGACGCCGTCAAGGCGATCATCGAGGCGTTGCCGCAGTCGCTGGAAATGGACAGCGACTGCACCGATGCCGGTCTGAGCAGCAAGACGCCGAAGGTTCAGAAGGTCTCGTGCGAAGTCGACTCCAAGTCGTTCGCGGTGTACGAACTCAACCTCCCCGGGTATGTGACGTTCCAGGCGTCGATCGACAAGGACAACGCGAACAAGGCGATCGGGGGCTGGCGTGCCGGCAACATGGGTGGGGACCTCGTCGAGAGCAAGGACGGTACCGCCGGTGCGTACATCAAGCCCGGCAAGAACTACGTCGAGTACGTCAGCACCGTCACCGGCCTCAATCTCGGGATGACGGTCCCCGGCATCGTCGACAAGGACGTGCTGGTCAAGATCCTCGAGCGGGCCGACATGTTGGATTGATTTCGAGTCGTCGGGAACTTTCCGGGGATCCGGCAACTCCTATCTGTGAGACCAGCGGAAGCCGCCGCTGACGACGAGCAGAGGGAGCACATCATGACGAACCCGCAGCAGAGCTTCGAGGGCAGCATCGACGACGTCACCGCCGCCCCGGACGTCCCGCAGGTCGACACGGCGACCGAGTCGACCTCGCCCACCGATACCGCGCCGACCGGGGCACCGCAGCCGGAGGCCGCGTGGGTCGAGGATCCGGCGCAGCCGTACGTCTCCCCCCGTGACCTCGACGGCGACGGCAGCATCGACACCGTGCACATCGACCTCGACGGTGACGGTGTCACCGACGAGATCGCCCACGACACCAACGGGGACGGGAACATCGACGTCATCGAATCCACCACCGGCAACGGGCACTTCAACGTCATCGAACGCGACACCGATTTCGACGGCGTGACCGATCGGCTCGACACCGACACCGACCTCGACGGGCTGACCGACAACGTCGCGTTCGACCACGACGCGAACGGGACCATCGACGAGGTCGACGCCGACACCGATGGCGACGGGATCATCGACACCGTCATGCTCGACAGCAACACCGACGGGATCTTCGACTACCACGGGGTCGACACCGACGGTGACGGCGACGCCGACCACATCTACACCGATGCCGGGCAGACCGGCGACTGGAACGAAGTCCCCACTTCCGCCGACCTGATCTGATCCCGCCCCGCGCGTACGTTCCGCTCGCCACCTTTCTGCTCGAGGAGTATCCACCATGGACGACATCGCCGGTACCGCACCGGATCTCGACCCGCCCACCTTCGACATCGGGGACGACATCGACCCGTTCGCCGATGCCTCGGAGGTGCCTTCGAGCGAGCCGTGGCAACCGAACGACATGGGAACAATGCCGTCCATCCCGGACCTCATCGACGGAATCGACCTTCCCGCACCGGACCTCACCACGCCGGAGCCGGCCGCGCCCGCACTCCCCGATCCCGATCCGGCCGCTCCGGCGCCACCCGAGTCCGAGCCTGCCGAAGATCCCGCGGAGCAGCCGCCCTCGGACGGCACCTACGGCAACGCCACGGCGTGGACGACGGAGTGGTTCTACCAGGAGGTCAACGGGTACTGCGGCCCGTCGAGCGCGGCGCAGCTGATCTCCGAGTACACCGGCCTGGACATCACGAGCCCACAGCAGATGGTCGACCGCGCACTCGAACTCGGACTGTTCGTCGGCGACGACCCGTCGCAGGGCATGACCATCGGCGGCATCGAGACGCTCCTCGACGACCAGGACGTCCCCTGCCACGTCGAGTCCGGCACCCTCGACGACCTGAAGTCCAAGCTCGAGGACGGCTACGGCATCATCGCGATGGTCGACAGCGGCGAGATCTGGTATCCCGACGAGGAGATCGCCGAGGACAGCACCCCCGACCACGTCGTCGTGGTCGCGGGCATCGACGAGGCCCGCGGCGTGGTCATCCTCTCCGACCCCGGCAGCCCCACCGGCAACGGGCTCGAAGTTCCCATCGACCAGTTCATGGACTCGTGGGCCGACGGTGAGAACCAGATGATCGTCGCCGACGAACCCGACCCCGACCTCGACGCGTCCGACGACAGTGTGGCGGCGCTGCAACCGAGGCCGTGGGCGATTCTCGACCTCATCGGATTGCAGTGATCACCCTGCGCGGACAGCTCACAATGGGGTGGGACCGTTGACGAACCCGGCATATCGCACGTCACGGCTCCTCGACACGAAAGGACGGACACGGCATGGACGACGCGGAATCGACATCCTTGTGGGATGAACTCGGTGTGAGCGCCGACGAGCTCACCCCGCCGATGCCCGAGCACCTGTGGGACGCCGCGATCGCCGCCGCGATCGACCCCGACACTCCGCCGCTCGACAGCGGCCTCGTCCCGTACAGCGACGACGCCACCACCGGTGCCGACTCGGTGGCCGGCGACCTCGGCTTCCCGGACACCGACGTGCCCGGCGGATCCCACGACAACAGCGGACCGCTCGACGATGCCGGATCGTTCGACGATGACGGGGCCGATCCGGACGATTCCGGCGAGGGCTGGGGCGACGCGCACGTCGACGACATCGACCTGGGCACGGACGGGTTCTGAGGCGGCCGTGACCTCAGCGAACCGGCGTCACTCGGTGCGCGAACCGAAGGGTCGGTTACGATCCAGCCCGGCCCAGTGGAGGGCCGCACTGTTCCGGGGGGATCGACCATGACCGAAGCCGACCTGCTCGACCTGTGCCGCCAAGGCGACGCACGGGCATTCGCACAGCTCGTCGAACCACATCGCCTCAAGGTGTGGGCGGTGTGCAGCCGAATAACCAGGAACCAGCAGGACGCCGAGGACGCGTTCCAGGACACCCTCGTCGCCGCCTGGCAGAACCTGCACAAGTTCCGGGGCGACTCCCAGCTCAGCACCTGGCTACACCGCGTCGCGGCCAACGCCTCGCTCGCCGTGATCCGTCGCCGCAAGGACGTGCTCTCAGATCAGGACGATTTCCTCGACGTGGTCGACCCGGCACCGTCGGTTGCCGACCGGGTCACCACCGTCGCGGCGGTGCGGGCCGCGATCGACACCCTTCCCGACGACTTCCGCGAGGCGATCGTCCTCAGAGAAATCGCCGGGATGACCTATCAGGAGATCGCGGACCACCAGCGAATCCCCGTCCAAACGGTCCGAAGCCGCATCAGCCGGGCCCGCGCACGACTCGTCGCCGAACTCACGCCCTCGATTTCGTGACCGCTGCGCGGCGCTACGCCTCGATCGGGTCGTACCAGTCCGCGTTCGTGAGCAGCACTCGCGTGCCCAGGTCGCGATTCCATTCCGGCTCGATCATGCCCGCAAGCCGCTGTTTCCGCGGCGGTGAAGAATTCGGTGCGGCAACCCGCTGGTCGCGACCGGCTACGGGGTCGGGTGCCCGCCTCGCTGGGCGAGGAGGACACCCATCAGTCCGGCCTCTTGACTCTGGGTCGCCATCATGTCGCGAGCCGCCTGCTTGACCGGCCCACCGGTGAGCATGGCCTCGGCGGCCTGCGCCATCACGACGCCACCTTGGTGGTGCCGGTACATCAACTGGAGGAACAGCACCTCGGCGTCGCGCCCGCGAGCAGCTCCGAGGGCATCGAGTTCTGCGAGGGTCGCCATGCCGGGCATCAGTCCGGGTGGCGGGCCGGTAGCGCCCGTTGGTGCCGGATGATGGTGTGCGGCAGCGGCATCTGCTGTCATCCAGGCCATCGGCTGCCGGTTGGTGGGCGTCGCGTCGGCCAGACGCAGCCAGCCCAGGAGCATGCCAATCTCAACGGACTGGGTGTCGTGAATCTGCCGGGCCAGGGCCACGATACCGGGGTCGGCGCCTTGGTCGAGTCGCTGCACCATCTGCATGGCCTGCTGATGGTGGGCCGCCATGTCTGCGGCGAAGCCGATCTCGGTGGCGCTGAGGACCGAGTTTGCGATGGGCGGGCCCGTGGGGGCGATCAACGGCCGCAGGGCCGCGCCGATCACCAGCAGCAACGCTGCCAGCGACGCGAACGCGACCCAGCGCACGAGGGTGGATCTCGTCATGATCCGAGGGTCGACCGCTGGTTCGCCGGCGGGGTGTAGACGTCCTCGTCGAGGCGAAGGGCGAGGAAGCCGTTGTCGGAACAGGTGACCCAGAGGTCGTTGCCGCGCCACTCCGGCGGAGACATGCACCAGTCGGTGGACAGGTCACCGCCGAGGAGCATGCCCGTGCGACTGCTCTCGGCCTGCGCAGGATCGAACACCCCGCGTTCCTTGGCCCCCTGCACCGCGAGTTCGGAGAACACGGGGTATCCGAGGACCGACGCCAGTGCGTGCGGAGAGTTCCATCGTTCCAGGTTGCGCCCCTTCATCGCCGGCGGGTTGAAGTAGCCGATCTCCTTCGCCTCGAACGGATCCCGGACGTCGAACACCCGGACGCCCGAGGACGCCCAGCCGCAGGCGAGTGCCGTCGGGTCCACGGGACGATCCGCGGTGCAATAGTGCGGGTCGTAGGTGAACGCCGAACCCCCCGACGCCGACGCGATCTGACTGTCGACGTTCTCGGGAAGGTTGATCTCGAGCTTGATGCCACCCACGATCCTCGGGTTCGCATCGTCGGCGACGTCGATCAGTTTGACCCCGCCGGACGCGGCCTCGTCGACGACGAAGATGTACGGGTGACCGTCGTAGCTCACCGGGACGCTGTGCTGGGTGGCGATTCCGTCCGTCCACACCATCTGGGCCAGCACGGGCACCTGCGGATTGGGGTCGCGGCGCTGCACCGCGCTGGTGTCGAGGACGCGGAGGCCACCGGCATTGTCCGCCAGGTACATCCGGTTGCCGTCCTCCCTCATGCCGAAGCCGTGCGACGACGGGCCGGAGAGGCCCTGCCAGATCACCCGCGGGTTGACGGGGTCGGCCAGGTCGACCGCGCTGACGAGTCCGGGGACCACTCCCGAGGACCAGTAGGTCATGCCGTCAGGTGAGAACCCGCCCTCGTGGGAGGTGATGGGAAGGGGCATCTGTAGGTTGGTACCGGTTCCCGGGTTGAGCAACCGGGGGTGAGCACAGTCCGAGATGTCGTACACCGAGAGCAGGCCGGATCCCGTCATTGCGGGAACCCCGGTGCCCACCAACAGCTTCCGGCCGGAGTGAACCTTGAGGCTTTCCCAGGTACCCGCGAGCATCGCCGGCTCGGTCAGGTTGACGGTCGGAACCGGGTTGGCGGGGTCGGAGACGTCGAGGACCTGGACACCCGGTGCGGGTCCGAGCAGGTCGCCGGGGAAGATTGTGCCGAGGTAGGCGCAATGGTCGAAGCTGGCGGAGACGATGCCTGCGCCACGTCCGGCGAACCCGCCGACCCGGGAGATGTTGCAGTCGTAGCCTTCGGCGCTGCGTCCGCTGTCCCGGTCGGCCGCGGGCACGTCGCCCTGCAACCCCGTCTCCGGTCGCGATCCGGGCCCGCAGTCCGCGGGCGCCGTCACGCTCCGGCTGACCTCGTGCGACTCGATGACCACCCCCGACGGGTCGGGCTGGGACGCGGCGGCACCGACCACGGGCACCAGCAGTGCCAGGGCAGCCGCGCCCGCTGTGCCACGAACGGCAGTCGAGAACTTCATACGTCGAATCTCCCTCGAAGCGGACACCACTGTCCGGGCCAGATGGGGCGAGGTGTCGGCGCGGCGTCAGCCGACGGCCGTGATGCGCAGGGCGCGAGGACAGTTCGCGGACGAGGCACCGACCTGGAGGTCGTACGCGCCGGGGCGGTGAGCCCACTTCCTGCTCGTCTCGTCCCACGCCTCGAAGGCCCGCTGCGGCACGGTGATGCCGACCGTCGCCGTTTCGCCGGCCGCCGCCTCGACGCTCGCGAAGCCGGCCAGCGCACGGGCGGGCCGGGACGCGTCGCCGTCGACCGGGGCGAGGTAGACCTGCACGACCTCGCGTCCCGGCCGGGATCCGGTGTTGCGGACCCGGACCGTGACGGTCTCACCGTCCCACTGGGCGTCCTCGTACTCCCAGGTGGTGTAACCGAGGCCGTGCCCGAACGAGTACGCGGGCGCGACGTCGGACCGGTCCCAGGCGCGGTAGCCGATGAACAGGTCCTCGGTGTAGACGAGTTTGCCGTCGGTCGGGGTCACCTCGGTGACCGGGCAGTCCTCCAGCGTCGCGGGCCAGGTGGTGGGGAGCCGGCCGCCGGGCTCGGCGACGCCGGTGAGCACCTCCGCCAGCGCCGCGCCGGCTTCCTGCCCCGGGAACCAGCTCAGCAGCACCGCGGCGACGTCGTCGCGCCACGGCATCTCTACGGGGGCACCGGAATTGACGACCACAACGGTCCGCGGGTTTGCCGCGACGACGCGGGAGACCAGCTCGTCCTGACGGCCGGGCAGCGCGAGGGTGGTGCGGTCGAAGCCCTCGGACTCCACCTTGTCGGTGGTCGCCACGACGACGACGGCCACATCGGCCTGAGCCGCGGCGGCCTCGGCCTCGGCCATCAGCTCCTCGAGGTCACGCTGCGGCTCGAGGTGCCCCAGGCTGAAACTGACGACGGCGATGGGCGCGCCTTCCATCTTCATCGGGTCGTATCGCAGGGAGACTTCGACGGTGCGCCCCGCCTCGAGCTCGACGACAGCACGGTCCTTCGGCGAGCCGAAGAACATCTCGAACGGATCGAAGCTCTCGAGTGCCTGCTCGCCCTCGAACACCGTCTCGCCGTCGACGGCCAGGGTGAACCGGCCGATTCCCTTGGTGCCGAAGCGATGCGGGCCGGACAGTTCCGGCGTGAAGCTGCCGACGATCTCGATGGTCTGCAGTGACGGGTAGTCGATGCCCTCGGGGAGGTCGCCCATCCACATGATGTTGCCGTCCGCCAGCGGGAGCTCGCGCTGCAGCGACCCGTCGACGGTGAGGCAGCGGGCGCGCAGGGCGAACCCGCGGTCGGCGACACCCATGTCCTCGCTCAGCACCGTGCCGACGCTGTAGCTCAGCGCACCGTCGGGCAGCGCCGCCGTCAGCCCGTCGAGCGGGGAGACGACGGTTTCGGGGAAGACCATGGCGGAGCCACCGCCGAGCACGCGGGCGTCGCGAGCGGCCAGTCCGATGAGGGCGACCGTGGACTCGGCGGGTGCGATCGGCAGCGCTGCACTGCCGGCGACCTCGGTGTTGCGGGCGAGCACGAAGGAGCGCCGGGCGACCTCCCGCGCGATCTCGCGGCCATCGATCTCCGCGGGGAATTCGGTGACGGCAGCGGGTACTCCCTCGAGCAAGCCGACGCGGGCCGCGAGCAGCAGGACGTGGCGGACGGCGTCGTCGACGACGGACTCGTCGACCTCGCCACTGCGGACCGCGTTGGCGAGGAGTTCGCCGTAGACGGACACCGGACCGGGCATCGCGACGTCGAGGCCACCCATGATGGCGCCGACCGTCGAGCGGGTGCCCATCCAGTCCGAGACCACGATGCCGTCGAAGTCCCACTCGTCTCGGAGCACGCCGCGCAGCAGCTCGGCGTGCTCGCTCATCGTGGTTCCGTTGACGCTGTTGTAGGCGGACATGACGGCCCACGGGCCGGCGTCGCGCACGATCGCCTCGAACGGCGCGAGGTAGATCTCGCGCAGCGCCTCCGGGGAGACGATGTTGTCGACGAACATGCGGTCGGTTTCGGCGTCGTTGGCGACGAAGTGCTTGACGGTGGCGCCGACGCCACCGGACTGCACGCCGCGGACGAAGCCGGTACCGATGGCACCGGTGAGCAACGGATCCTCGGAGTACGCCTCGAAGTGCCTGCCGCCGACGGGCGTCCGGTGCATGTTCACGGTGGGGGCGAGCAGCAGGTGCACGCCCTTGCGACGCGCCTCCTGCGCGAGCAGGGTCCCGGCGCGAGCGATCAGCTCAGGATCCCAGGAGGCGGCCATCGCGGTGGGCGAGGGCAGCAGAACGGACGGGTCCTCCGGCCCCCAACTGGCTCCGCGCACGCCGACCGGGCCGTCGGACATCACGAGGGAACCGAGCCCGATCTCGGGGAGCGGGGGGAGCGTCCAGATGTCCTGGCCCTGGAGCAGTCGCGCCTTCGTGTCCAGGTTGAGCTTGGCAAGTGCCGATTCAACGACCTCACGCAGCGCCTCGTCGTGCATCGTGGACTCCTTCGTCATCGACGGTTCGCTTGGCATCGATCGAGGCGTCACCGGTGCGGTCAATCCTTGGCGCACTTGCCTTTCCGATGGCGAGATTACCCAACACACACACGACAGCCGACCGGTTGCGAACACGGTGGTGTCGCCAGGCTAACCGGGGACCTAACAACTCTTAAGTGTTGTTATCAAAACGTTACCTGTTGGCTCGACTACGGTTTACCGGAATCACCCTCGGGCCGGTCGACTGCGGTGAGCAGCGCGACGAAGTTGCGGAAAGCGGCGGACATGTCCACCTCGTCTGGGGCCAGCAGCCACTGAATCTGCACACCGTCGATGACGGCGATCAACAGCGGCGCCGCCTGTTCGGGAGTGAGATCGCCGGGCAGCCTGTCGCCGAATTCCGCCCTCAGCAACTCGGCGAGCCTGGCGCGCGCGGCGGCGTAGCGCTCGGTGAAGAACTCGCGTGCCGGATGCTGACCGGTCGTACTCTCGGCGGCCAGAGCAGTGAATGTCTGGACGACACCGGGTCGAGCAGCGTTGAATTCCACGACCTGCTCGAGGTGGGACAACCTGACGTCCGCCGAGGCCGCGAGCAGGGCGGCAGTGTCCCATCGGTCCCGGGCTTCGAGAACACCTATCAGCAGGTGTTCCTTGCTGGGAAAATAGTGCAGGACACCCGGCTGGGTCAGCCCGACCCGCTCCGCAACGGCGGCAAGAGTGGTGGCGCGGTATCCACTCGCCGCGATCTCGGCCATCGCGGCGTCGAGAATGGCCTCACGCCGAGCCTCCGCCCTGGCTGCACGCCCACCTCGTTGTCGCTCGGTCACGGTGCGAGCCTAACGACAGGGACACGCGATCCAGTTCTTCGACCGGTTCCACCCAAATTATAACGATAATGTAACAACCGCTAATAACGACTAGGTAGATCGCTAGCCTCGTCGCCATGAGCAGTCGCTTGAGTAGAGGCGCAGCCCTCCTCGCCGCAGCAACCCTGATCATGTTCGGGACCGGAGCCACGGCCACGGCCGGCGCGCCCGCCCCGAGCGGTCAATCGATCACTTCAGTCGAGAACACGTACTCCGAGCGGGGGCCGTGGGAAGTGACCGAGCAGCAGGGATTCGGTTGCTGCGACTCCTCCGGCCACAAGTTCGACGTCTGGTACCCCACCGATCTCGGTGCGGACGGTACCGAGCACCCGATCATCACCTGGGGTAACGGCACCTTCGCGCATCCCTTCCAGTACGACTACCTGCTCTCCCATCTGGCGTCCTGGGGTTTCGTGGTGATCGCGCCCGACAACACCAACACGGGCTCCGGCCAGGAGATGCTGCAGGCGGTGGACTTCCTCAAGGGGCAGAACGAGGACCCGTCGAGCAGCTTCTACCAGGCGCTCGACACCGACAACGTCGGCGCCATGGGCCACTCGCAGGGCGCGATCGGTACCCTCAACGCCACGATCGCCGCCGGCGGCGCCGTCAAGACCGCGGTCCCGATCGAACTGCCCGGGCAGTACATGTGCACGCTCAACATGCCGAAACCCGAGGCAGCGATGACGATCTGCACGGATCCCACGAAGCTCACCACCGGCTCCGTCCTGTATGTCAACGGGTCCGGCAGCCCCATCTCGCCGTCAACCCAGCCGCTTCCGGTCGAACAGATCGGCCCCCAGTCCGCGCAGGGCTACTTCGCCGCCACCCCGGACTCGGTCCAGAAGGCGATGGCGACGCTGAACGGCCCGAACCACAACGACATTCAGGGCCAGCCCGGCTGCCCCCCGAACGATCCGGGCTGCGTCAGCGGCGTGCAGGGCTTCCTCGGCACCCTCACCGCCTGGAACATGGACAAGCTCCAGGGCGACGAGTACGCGCACAGCACATTCGTCTCCGGGACAGGCGAACTCTTCAGCCAGCAGGCATGGAGCAATCAGGCGAGCAACATCGCCAACTGAGCCAGGGGGACCAAGGGGGGACGGGCCACGGGAGCTGCACAGCAGCTCCCGTGGCCCGCTTGCATCAGAGGTGCAACACCGCGCCCGGATCGGGCAAAACCCCTCGCCCGACTAACGTAACGATCTACCATGTAATAGTGAAACCCGAGTCCTCTCCCCGAATGGGGCGTCCCCGCGACCTCAGCAAGGACGAGGCGACCCTCGTCGCTGCCCGACGCCTCCTTGCCGAGGTGGGCTATCAGCAGACGACCGTCGCCTCGATCGCGCGTGCCGCCGGCGTGAACACCCCTGCGATCTACCGGCGGTGGCCCACGCGTGAGGCCCTGCTCGAGGAGGCCGTGCACGGGACCGGTGGCCATCCACTGCCCGACGACTCCGGTGATCTGCGATCCGACCTGGCCACGTGGGTGCGGATCTTCCTGGTTCGCGCCGCGCGTCCGGCAGCGCGGGCCGGTGTACCCGGCCTTCTCGCCGACTCGCAGACCGAAGCGGCGCGCCAGCGGTTGCTTGCCATCGGGGCTCCCGTCCGGGAAGCCTTTCAGTGCCTGCTCGACGGCGCAGTCGCCCGCGGCGAGATCGCATCGGGAGTGGACGCGATGTTTCTGTTCGATCTGCTCTCGGGTGCCACGACGATGCGCGGGCTGACGCGGGGCACCGAAGACGAGGACGAGTTCGTCGAGGCCCTCACCGGTGCCCTGTACGTCCTGGCCGCGCACGCGTCCGAGGCGGTAGACACCAGGGCGGTGCCGTAATGCAGATCGACGTTCAACTGGACTGTCGGCCGGAGGACGCCGCGGGGCGTGCGCGCGAACTGGTCGCGCTCGGCGCCGACGGACTGTTCACCTTCGAAGGGGCCCACGACGTTTTCACTCCTCTCGTCACGGCAGCTGGCGTGACCTCGGCGGACCTGATGACCAACGTCGCCATCGCGTTGCCCCGCAGCCCCCTACACCTGGCTCACATTGCCAACGACCTGCAGTCCCTGAGCCGCGGACGATTCCGGTTGGGGCTCGGCTCACAGGTGCGCCCGCACGTCGAGAAGCGTTACGGGGCACAGTGGTCCAGGCCCGCTGCCCGGATGCGGGAGTCGGTGCTGGCGATCAAGGCGATCTTCGCGGCCTGGGAAGGCCGGGCGCCGCTGAATTTCCAGGGCGAGTTCAGCACGCACACCCTGATGCCGCCCACCTTCAACCCCGGACCCAACCCGTACGGTCCGCCGGAGATCTGCCTCGGCGCCCTGGGACCCCTGATGACGCGGGCCGCGGCCGAGGTCGCGGACGGACTGCTCGTGATGCCGTTCAACAGCGTCCGGCACTTCCGTGAGCGGACCGTGCCTGCGATCGAGGAGGGCCTCGAGCGCGGCGGACGGTCGCGCGCCGACCTCGCGATCTATCCCCAGGTGATCGTGGGTGTGGGCCGCACGCCGGAGGAGCTGGCCGCGGCCGCCCGCGGCGTGCGGGGCCTGCTCGGGTTCTACGGATCCACCCCTGCGTACCGGCCGGTGCTCGAGGTGGAGGGCTGGGCGGACATGCAGCCGGAGCTCAACGTGCTGTCGAAGCGCGGCGAATTCGCCGCGATGACGGACCTGATCGACGACGACATGCTCGCCACCCTCGCGGTGCACGGCACGCCCGAACAGTGTGCGGCGCAGATCGTCGCCCGCTTCGGCGACCACGCGAACCGGGTGTGCTGCTACTTTCCCGGCTACCCGGTATCGGATGTCCATGTCGCCGAACTGATCTCGGCCGTGAAGGCGGCGTCGTGACGGGCGGGGTGCGCGTCGACGCAGAGCGCGGAGTCGCGGTGGTGACCCTCGACCGGCCAGAGCGGCGCAACGCGTTCACCAAGGACATGGGCCGGGCGCTGAGCGCGGCCTATCGGATGCTCGACGACGACGACGACGTCCGAGCCATCGTCCTCACCGGCGCTCCCCCGGCGTTCTGCGCGGGCGCCGACGTGACGGGAGGTGACGGCACCTTCGCCGCACCGGAAAACGACACGTTCACCGCGTCACCGGTCAACCCACCGGCCTTCGACCTGCGCAAGCCCGTCGTCGCCGCGGTGAACGGGCACGCAATCGGCATCGGCCTGACTCTCGCGATGCAGGCGGACATCCGGATCTTCGCCACCGACGCCAAGTACTCGATCCCGCAGGTCCGCCGCGGAGTGATCCCGGATGCCATGTCGCACTGGACCGTTCCACGCATCGCGGGGATGGCGGCGGCAGCGGACATCCTGTTGACGGGCCGCACCTTCGACGGCGCCGAGGCGGTCCGGCTGGGCCTGGCGAGCCGTTCCCTGCCGGCGGACGAGGTACTGCCTGCCGCGATGGACATCGCCCGGGACATCGCCGTGAACGTCGCGCCGATGTCGGCTGCACTGTCCAAGCGACTGCTGTGGCAGAGCATCGGCCGCAACTATTCGCCGGAGCGCGTCGCAGAACTGGAGACGGACATGCACCTACGAGTCATGGGCACCCACGACGCGGCCGAGGGGGTGCGGGCGTTCGCGGATCGACGTGAACCCCAATGGCAGTCGTCACTGTCCCGCGACTGGCAGGAGGTCGATCCGCGATGACCGCCCCGACCACCGACCACGTCCTTGCGGGCGTCGACCTGGCCGGCCGTACCGCGCTGGTCACCGGTGCGAGCCGAGGGCTCGGCGAGGAGACCGCCCGTGCGCTCGCCTCCGCGGGTGCGCAGGTCGTTCTCGCCGCGCGGGAGGTCACCCTGGCCGCCGCAGCCGCCGACCGGATCCGTGACGCGCATCCCGCCGCGAACCTGGAGACGTACGGCGTCGACCTCACCGACCTCGACAGCGTGCACTCCTTCGTGGATCGGCTCACCGAGCGGTGCCTGCCTGTGGACTTCCTGATCAACAACGCCGGGGTGATGTACCCGCCGCTGCAGCGCACCCGGGACGGTTTCGAGGCGCAGTTCGGTGTCAATCACCTCGGCCACTTCGCACTCACGACGGCGCTGCTGCCCGCGCTGACCGCCGCGGCCGACCGGTCCGGAGTCCCTGCCCGGGTGGTCACGGTGTCCTCGGATGCGCACCGCGCGCACCCCGTCGATCTGGCCGACCCGAACTTCGAGCGCCGCGGCTACGACAAGTTCGTCGCCTACGGGCAGTCGAAGGCCGCCAACGTCCTGATGACCGTCGAGCTCGAACATCGTTTCGGCAGCACTGGTGTCCATGCGTTCGCGGTGCATCCGGGGGTGTGCGCCACCGGGCTCGCCCGGCACATGTCGCGCGAGGACTTCGCCGAGATGAAACGCCTCTCGGCGGGCACGCCGAATGCTCTGACAACTCTGAAATCCGTCCCTGCCGCCGCGGCGACGTCGGTGTGGGGAGCCACGGCGCCGGAGCTCGACGCGGCAGGCGGGACGTACCTCGTGGACTGCGCTGTCGGCACGGCCGCCGACCATGCAACCGATCCCTCGACGGCGTCGACCCTGTGGGAGTTGTCCACCCGGTTGACCGCTGTCGACGCACAGCGGCTGTAGCCGCACCCGACCCCATCAGGTGTCGGCACTCCCGGCCCCGGCCGGCCGTTCCTTCGAGGAGGACTCATGGCTCTACCCATCGACGAGGATCAGCGCGCGCTCGCGGATTCCGTCGCGGCCTTCGCCCACCGAACCGCACCGGTTGCGGACACCCGTGCCCGATTTGATGCCTTGTCGTCCGGTACCGCACCGGACCCGGTGTGGGACGCGGTGCTGCGTCAGGGACTGCACGCCGTTCACCTCCCGGAGGCTGTGGGAGGTTCGGCGTGCGGGCTGCCGATGCTCGCTGTCGTCGTCGAGCAGCTGGGCAGGGCCCTTTTCCCCGGGCCCTACTTCCCCACGGTCCTCGCCGGTGCGGTCGCCTCGACCGCCACTGCCGGTGCCTCGGAACTACTCGCAGCGTTCGGCGCGGGCGCGACCGGCGCTCTCGTCACCGGGAGTCGCTTCACGGCAGAGGAAGTCGACGGAGGTTGGATTGTCGAGGGGACGTCCGATCCCACTCTCGGGCTTCCGGGTGCGGCGCGAGTGCTGGTGCGGGCTTCGCGGGAGAGCTCCGCGAGCCTGTGGTTCTGGCTCGACGACACGGATCTCGGCAGGACGACCGCGGCCGTGGCGGCCTGCAAGGCAACGGACATCACCCGATCGGTCGGCCGGCTCCATCTGACCGGACATCACGTCGCCCCCGATCGGACGCTGTCCGGACTGGACCAGGACCATGTCGACCTTGTCGTCGCGGCCCTGTTCGGCGCTGAGGCGAGCGGGATCACCACGTGGTGCCTGGAGACCGCCGTGGACTACGTGCGGGCCCGGCACCAGTTCGGTCGACCCGTTGGCAGCTTCCAGGCCGTCCAACACAAGGCGGCGCTGATGCTCGTCCGGTCCGAAGTGGCGTGTGCCGCCGCGTGGGATGCCGCTCGCGCCGTGGAAGACACTCCCGACCAACAGCGCCTGGTGGCGGCACAGGCCGCACTGACCGCGGCTCCGGCAGGTGTCGACCAGGCGCTCGACTGCATCAGCCTGCTCGGCGGTATCGGATTCACCTGGGAGCACGACGCGCACCTGTACTGGCGTCGGGCAGTCGCCGTCGCCTCGGCGGTGGGCACCGACGACACCTGGTCGACCCGGCTGGGTGAGGCGGCCATGCACATTCAGCGGGACTTCTCGTTCATCGACGAGAACACCCTGCCCGCACTGCGGGAGCGGGTCTCGACTTCACTCGACGACGTTCTCGCACTCCCCGAGGACGAGATCGCAACGGAAGGGTGGGCCCCCTCGCGTGGCGGGGCCAGGCGGGCCAGACTCGCGGCCGAGGGCCTCACCGCACCCCACTACCCGCAGCCCTACGGCCTCGACGCGGGACCGGTGGAGCAGGCCGTGATCGCGGACGAGTTCGCCCGGCGTGGGCTGGCGCGGCCGGACACGGGAATCGCGGAATGGGTGCTGCCCACCCTGATCTCGCACGGCAGCGAGGAGCAGCAGAAGCGGTTCGTGCCCGCAACCCTGCGCGGCGAACTCGTCTGGTGCCAGTTGTTCTCCGAGCCCGGCGCCGGCTCGGACCTCGCGGGCCTGTCGACCCGGGCCCGCAGGGTCGACCGGGGCTGGGTACTCACGGGACAGAAGGTGTGGAACTCGCAGGCGCGGGAGGCGGACTGGGGTGTGTGCCTCGCGCGGACCGACGCGGACGCGTCGAAACACAAGGGCCTGACCTACTTCCTGATCGACATGGCCTCGCCGGGTGTCGACGTCCGTCCGCTTCAGCAGGCCACGGGAGTGTGGGAGTTCAACGAGGTGTTCCTCGACGAGGTGTTCGTTCCGGACGACTGCGTCGTTGCCGGTCCCGGTGACGGTTGGCGTCTCGCCGTCACCACCCTGTCGAACGAACGCCTCAAGATGGGGACTGCGGGCTTCGGTCACGGCGCCGCGGACACCGTCCGGCAACTGCTCGACGGTGGAGAGTACGGCGCCACCCGCGACGAGGTCGTGCGGGTGCTCGGCCGAAACACCGGCCGTGAACTCGCCGTGTCGGCCATGAACCTGAAGTCGGTGCTCTGTCGCCTGAACGGGTTGGAGGACACGACCGGCGCGTCCACGAGTGTGCAGAAGGTGTTCCATGCGATCGCGCAGCGCGAGGGATCCCGGGCACTGGTCGCGTTGCTCGGCCCGCTCGGCTGTGTAGGAAGTCCGGACGAGCCGTACGTCCAGGACTACCTGGGTGTCCCGGCCGTGCTGATCGGCGGCGGCACCATCGAGATCCAGCTCAACGTCATCGCCCAGCGGGTGCTGGGACTGCCCCGCTGACATGGACGTCACTCTTCTCGCCGACGGCCTCGGCTTCACCGAGGGCCCGACCCTGCTGCCAGACAATCGGATCGCCGTGGTGTCCATGAGTCGTGGTTCGGTGCTCGTACTCGACCGCGACGGAACCGTCGCGGTCGAGTACCGGGTGGAAGGCGGCCCCAACGGTCTCGCCCTCGGGCCCGACGGCGCACTCTACGTCGCGCAGAACGGTGGCATCTGGGCGGCGCGGGCATCAGCCGAGCCGGGAGTTCAGGTCATCCGGAACGGGGAGGTCTCCTACCTCGCGACTGGGATGGACGCGCCGAACGACCTGACCTTCGGGCCGGACGGACGGTTGTGGGTCACCGACTCGCGGGAGGAAGTCGACTTCGCCCACCCGGAAAGCGCACTGCCCGGCAGGGTCTGGGCCGTCGATGTCGACAGCGGCGCAGCGGAGCTGATGCTCGAAGGGCCCGTCTTCGTCAACGGGATCGCGTTCGACGGCGGCCGGCTGTTCCTGACCGAGACCGTAAGCGGCCGGGTGACGGCATACGATCTCACGCCGGAACCACGCGCGACCGCGGCGCCAGTGTTCACGATCGTCGACGGGCACCCCGACGGACTCGCCATCGACGACACCGGCCGACTGTGGGTCGCCACCACCAGCGGCGACCGCATCGACGTCATTGGTTCCGGGGGTGTTCTCGAGGAGAGACACCGCCTCGAGACGGGCAGCATGCCCACCAACATCTGCTGCGGCCCAGCGGGTTCGGGAGAGTTCTACGTCGCCGCGGCCGGGGCGGGGTCCGTCCTCCGTCTCACCGGCCCGGCACCCGCGCCCTTCCCCCGGCGAACCCCGTCCAGTTCGCCGGGGGCGTGAGCAGCGGTCAGGCGTCGCCCAACAATTGTCCGAGCCTTGCCAGGCAGAAGCCGTGGATGCTCACGTTGTCGCCGAGCTGCAGGTGCGTCGACAGGCGCAGCAGCGGCACCGCGAGCAGCACCGCGCCGAGCACCTCGTTGAACCGGAGGTTCTGCACCTTCCAGCCGGTCAGTTCCTCGTAACGGGCGATGGTCTCCTCGCGCGTCGGGGTACCCGGCAGAGGCGGGTGCCCCTCGTACTCACTGCACGCCCAGTCCAGGAACAGCACCCACGCCAGGTCGGCCTCGTGGTCACCCAGATACGCCATCTCCCAGTCGAGTACGCCCGCCACGGCCAGTTCCGGCGTGTACAGGATGTTCGACATGCGGGCGTCGCCCCAGACCAGCGTCACGTGCTCCGGGTCGTAGAGGTTGCCCTTGAGCCAGGTCAGGGCCCGCTCCATCACCGGCGGCAGTTCCGGTGCCGCCCAGCGGATGGCCCAGTCGAGGTAGTTCACGATCTGCTCGACCGGCTTGTCCCCGAACCTGGGCATCGCGAGGAATCCGAGCCGCAGCTTCTCGGGGTCGAGGGCGTGCACCTGCGCCATCGTCTCGACGCACTCCCACCACATCTTCGCCCGACCCTGCTCGTCGGCCTCGAAGTAGTTCCCTGCCGTGTGGTACGACGGGAAGTCACTAGGCGCCTCGGCGTTTCCGATGCGATCCATCACGTAGTACGGAGTGCCCAGCGGGTTGTCGTCCGCGGCGATCCACCGGACGCTGGGGACCGGGAGATCGGTCGGCCCGAGCCGCTCCGCTACCAGGTACTGCCGGCGCAGGTCGTAGTCCGGGAACAGCGCGACCTCCGGCGGCCGTCGGAACACGAATCCCGCCGACTCGTGCTCGGCACCCTCGAGGTCGAACAGATAGGTCTCGGTGGAGAACCCCCGCTCGGTGCGCCTCCAGTTGACGATCTTCGCGTTCTGTGCACCCGGAATTCGCTGCTGGACAATCGGTTCGAGCGCAGCAGCCAGATTCTCGGGTGCGACCCGCTCAGCCATTGTTCGCTCCGGACCGGTTGGCGCTCCAGTCGGTGTAGCCGTAGCGGGGATTCACGCCCATGAACACCATCTCCACGAGCCCGTGCCCGACCTTGTCGCCCATCCGGACCTCGCAGAGGGTCTCGCTGAGCATACTCACCTTGCGGATCTCGTTTACGTCGGTGATGTCGACGTCGAAGCTGTCGCTGAAGTCCTTGCCGCGGTACATGCCCGACGCGTAGTCGTTGTACTCGTCGTACCCGGCCAGGCCCGGCCAGAAGTCGCACACGGGCGTGACCTCGATGACGTCGGTCGAACGGTCCGCACGGTGCACGGTGAACGTGCCGGACTTGACGACGCGGAGGTCGTCGCGGAAGTCCAGGTCGTGCTCGACGTCGATGATCGGCAGCGGGTCCTTGCCGGAGTCGATCGGGAAGAGCACCTCGCCCTCGAACTGCCAGCGCTCCCCGGTGTGGGTCTCGCGCTGCGCGAAGTGGACGACCTCGTTCTCGAACTGGAAGATGCCCATGTAGTAGAGGACGCCGGCGGGCACCTCCGAGGGCTGCATGTTGTCGCCCTCGGACAGGCTGCCGCCTCCGCCGCCGTGGCGCACGCCCCACGAGTGGTCGCGGCCGAACCACCAGTTCTCGGGCTCGATCTCGATGCGCTCGCCGTCGATCTCGATCCAGCCGGTGATGGTGCCGTTCTGGTAGAACCGGCGCGCGTCCTCGCGGACCCGGCCGCGGCTGCGATGGAAGGCCGCAGTCTGCTCGTAGACCGGGAAGTCGCCGGAGAAGTCGAGCTGCAAGCTCAGACCGTGCTCGTTGGCCTCGAGGGTGGAGCTCACCTTGCGCAGCGGCTCGACGATCTCGTAGGTGTACGGCCCCACGCTGAAGGCGTTCAGCGCCCCGGTCTGGGGATTCAGCTCGGTGGACATCCGCACCACGCGGGCCTGTTCGCCCTTGCGGGTGACCATGGCGTAGGCGTCGAGGACGTTGCGGTTCGGGTACTTCGCCATGCCGGTCATGATGCTGATCTCGCCGGACTTGTCGAAGCCGTACATCACGATGCGCTCGGTCCATCGGAGGTCGCTCTGCGAGACGTGGTCGAGAGTGGTGGGGAGTTGGTGGATCAGCAGTTCGTCATGCGGAGTGATCATGGCCTGACCTTTCGTCGGGGAGGAGGGCTGACCGGAATCTATTACGGAGCACTCCGCAACGTATTGGTTTCGGCGAAAGACGTCCGGTACTGTCCGCGATTGTGGATGAGCGCAAAGATCGCCGGACCGGCACCGCCGGAGTAGGACGGCCCCGCGATCCACAGGTCGACGAGGCCATCCTCTCCGCGACCAGGGAGCTACTGGTGGAATGCGGCTATCAGAAGACCACCATCACCGCCATCGCACGCCGCGCGAAGCTGGGCACCGCCGCGATCTATCGGCGCTGGGCGGCCCGGGAGTCGATCATCGAGGACGCGATCTTCGGGATGCAGGACGTCGCCCTGCCCGAGGCCACCGACGACCTGCACGCGGATCTGCTCGCCTGGACCCGGATGTTCCTCGTGCGGATCGCCGAACCCGCAACCCGAGCCGCGATCCCGGGGCTGCTGTCCGCCTACCACTCCGACGACGGCGTCTACGAGCGCCTCGTCACTCGGTCCGAGGCTCCCGCGCGCGCCGCGCTCACCGCCCGGGTGGCCGCGGCCTTCCCGGAGCGTTCCGACGACACCAACACCGCCGTGTCCGACGCCGCCTTCGACCTTCTGATGGCCGCGACCACCATGCGGGGTCTCACCAGCGGGCTCGCGGACGCCGACACCTTCTGCGCCCGCACCGCCGAGTCGTTGACGCTGCTCGTGACCGTGGACCGCGCCGACACCGCCGCCGATCGGTCGTCGAGCCGCACCTGATGAACGAACCTGCTCATCGCAGGCCATCTACGTAAATCTCGCGCCCTACGCCTCGATCGGGTCGTACCAGTCCGCGTTCGTGAGAAGCACTCGCGTGCCCAGGTCGCGGTTCCACTCCGGCTCGATTCCGTGTCGCCGGAACACGGGGAACATCACGTCATCGAGCAGCCGTATTACGTCGGCCCGGTAGAGGTCTTCCTTCGCAGTCTCGCTGAGCGTCTCATAGGCGTCCTCGTCGAAGTCCTCCGGCGGAAACGCGCCGTAGCCGATGTAGGTTTCGCCGTCCACGACGAGACGCTCGGTGTCCTGCTGGTGGAAGTAGGCGTATCCCTGCCAGTGTCGACTGTCGTCGCGTTCGCCCCAGATCTCGCCGGATGCACAGGTTCCGCAGCAGGAGAAGTCCGCGCGGGCGACCACGCCGTGAGCATTCAGCTCGTCGAACGCGGCGGTCGTCCGGGAGGCGTACGCGCCGATCTCGGACTGCTGCCGCAGCCGGGCGGTGCGCAGCGCGTCGAACGCCGCGGCGAGCTGGTCGTCGGTGAGGTCGTACTCCTCGCCGTAGATGTCGATGAAGTCGTCGACATCGTCGCGGCCGGTGATCAGCTGCTCCCAAATCTGCTGGGTCAACTCGGCGCGGCCGTCCTCGTCGAGGGCGAGGGTGGGGAGGGTCGCGTAGGGCGGAATCGTGTTCGGGTTGTTCGATGCTGGGCTCACAGCGCCACCTCCGGATCAGGACGAAATCGGGCGAAGCCACCCGGCGGCGACGATGGTAGCCACCACCGCCGACACGGTGTCGTCCGCGGCGGCGTCCTCCGCGCAGAGGGGCACGACGTGTGTCTGCGCGCGGTACCCTCCATCAGTTCGGTGAGATCCGAGGCGAGCACCGTGGGTCCTCACGACATCAGTCGTCGCGGCGAGCGCGGACGAGATGTTCAGTTCCCTGCGCGTGTGCCCGGTTCCGTGAGGAACACGATCTTGCGAGTCTCTGCGTCCACGTCAACCGCCTTGTCCTTGGCGGCGATCCGCTCGATCATCTGCTGCAGCGCCACGAAGATCGCCCGCCGCAGAAAGCCACTCAGCTCCGAAGCATCGCGGATGTCGGAGCGGTTAACGCGAATCTGCGCCGTCATCCGACGCTGCGCCACCGACACGCGGGGCGCGTACAGTCCGGTGGGGTCCGTGGTCGACGAGATCTCGCCGCCGACGTGCAGGAGGATGTCGAGCTCATAGGCGAAGTCGATGTCACGCAAGCTTCGCTTGATGGCGGTCGTCGCCGCCACCACGTCCGGATCCGGTCCGCCGAACACAGTGCGAAAGACCATCGCGCTCAATCGCGGAACCCGCCCTCAGCCCTTGGTCAACTCTTGGGCGAGCATCACGATGATCCCGCTGGGACCGCGGACGTAGGTGAGTTTGTAGATGTCCTGGTAGTTGGCGACACCGCGGAGCGGGTGGCAGCCGTGCCTCGCGGCCACCGCGAGGGCTTCGTCGATGTCGTCGACGGAGAAGGCGACACGGTGCATGCCGATCTCGTTGGGAAGGGTGGGTGTCGTCTTGATTGCCTCGGGGTGGATGTACTCGAAAAGTTCGAGGCGGCCCTGCCCGTCGGGCGTCTGGAGCATCGCGATGTTGGCATGGTTGCCGTCGAGTCCGACTGCGGTGTCGGTCCACTCGCCGCTGACAGTGTCCCGGCCGAGAACGCTGAGACCGAGGTCGACGAAAAAGGCGATCGCCGATTCGAGGTCCTCCACGGCGATACCGACGTTCTCAAGTTTGATGGCCATGCACCCACGCTAACGACTGGACGGAACCCGAACACGGACCTCGGCCGATGTTCGCCCAGACAAGCATCGACGCCCGCCACCTCGTGCGAGGCGACGGGCGTCAACGAATCGTGTGCTCAGGACCCCAGCGCGTCCTTGACCAGGTTCGTCAGAACCTGCGACAGAACACCGATGAGGATCGTTTCTGCGCTACCACCCATGTCTGCTGCTCCTTCGCTGTATTTCGTGTTGCGTTCAGAACACTACGGGGCGAGATGGCCCCGCGGGCCAGTTTGCTGAACAAGCGTCCAAGAGCTCCCGGCCGGCGGCAGCAAACAGGCGGCAATGAGAAGGGCCGCGACCGGAGGGGTTTCCACCGAGCGCGTGAACCAGCGCCGCGGGCAATGTGGCCTGCGACACGCAGAAGCGGAACTCCACGAGCCGAGCGCACGTTCTTCGACTACCAGACGAGGCAACCCACCCGGTCGAGTGCAAATAGATCCACGAGCTGCGCTTCGGTCGAATGAAGGTGGCCGATCCACACGACGGTGTCGACGAGGATCATCCGCCGCTCGGGCGAGCAGCTCATCGTCGATTGCGACAGCGGCCCGCATCGCACACCGCAGCCTTGGTCATCCTTGCGGAGGCGCCAGAGAGACATGGGTAGCGTCTTACGAATTGTCAAGTGTCGCAGATTAACCCGGATTCGAATCCACCTCGGCGTTCGCGCCCACCGCGCTACGGTGTCCGCGGGGTCGAATCACCCTCCCGGCAGCGGCATTGGAAGCGTCGCCGGGCGTCACAGAATGGAGAGGGCTCAACCATGCCTCGTGCCACAAACCGTCGTATCGCAGCCACCATCGCCGCCACCGCCCTGGTGGCTGCCGGCCTTGTCGCCGGGACCGGTACCGCCTCCGCGGCAGACACATCGTCTGCCGGGTCGCTGGAGAATTCGTGGGGCTGCGGTAGGAACGCCGCGCAGTTCAGTCCCACGTTCTGCGTCGTGTTCGGTTATGCGTTCATAGTCCCGGACTGGGTGATGTCGTAGTCCTGAACCGGGTGTTGTAGGACGAGAGGGAGCGGGACCGACGACGAACGGGCGGCTACCGGGCAACGCACTCGGCCTTGTCCGTCCTTACGGAGGCACCCGAGAAGACACGGGTAGCGTCATACGAATCATCAAGACGCAGGAGCCCGGACCCGAATCCACCTCGGCGTTCGCGCCGCGGCGCTACGGTGTCCGCGGGGTCGAATCGCCCTCCCGGCAGAGGCGTTGGAAGCGTCGCCGGGCGTCACAGAATGGAGTGGGCTTCCCATGCCTCGTATCACGAACCGTCGTATCGCATCCACCATTGCCGCCACCGCCCTGGTGGCTGCCGGCCTCGTCGCCGGGGCGGGTACCGCCTCCGCCGAAGGATCCTCAGCCGAGCCGATCAGCCTCTTCCCCGTTTGCGTCCAGCCCATGATCTACCCGCCCCAGCCTGGGACGTGCACCGTCTTCGGTCAGTCGTTCGATGTCCCCGAGTGGCTGTCGTAGGACGAGCAGGAGGACCGACGACGAACGGGCGGCGACAGGGCAACGCACTCGGCGTTCGCCCCGGTAACCGCCCGTTCGCGGTGTGGATCTAGACGGTGAAGCAGAACTCCACCACGTCGCCGTCGGCCATCACGTACTCCTTGCCCTCCATGCGCGCCTTGCCTGTAGCCTCGGCGGCGTTCATCGACCCCGCAGTGGCGGAATGGCTGGTCCGGATGCTCGTCTCCCTGGCGGGAACGCCGGGATCGACAGGCGACGTGGACGACCGGGAGGCTCTGTCGGCCTACCTGCAGGCGTTTCTGGGTCCGGTGTTCGGCACGAAATGAGCGGCGCCCCGAACGGGCATGCGAAACCAACCGCACACGGCCCTGTGTCCGCGCACCGGGCGGCCCCACCAGGCGCGGGCACTCACAAGGAATGCGTAGTGCTATACGAATCATCAAGTGAGACAGAGGCATCCGGACTCGATTCCACCTCTGAGTTCCCACCTCCACGCTACAGTGTCCGCCGGGGCGAATCGCTCTCCCGGCAGAGGAATCGGAACGGTCGCCGGGCATCACAGAATGGAGGGGGTTCAACCATGCCTCGTGTCACGAACCGTCGTATCGCATCCACCATCGCCGCCACCGCCCTGGCGGCTGCCGGCTTTGTCGCCGGGACCGGTACCGCCTCGGCAGCCGACGCGTCGGGCATCCTCGCACCCAAGGACACCTTCCTCGTCTGCGGACAGGCGGGGTGGAATCCCTACAAGTGCTGGATCAGTTTCTTCAACCTGCCGATCGCGGAATTCGAAGTCCCGGAGGGGCTTTCGTAGGACGAGCAGTAGCGGGACCGACGCCGAACGGGCGGTTACCGGGACACGCGCCTCGCGTTCGTTCCGGTAACCGCCCGTTCGCGGTGTGGATCTAGACGTTGAAGCGGAACTCCACGACGTCGCCGTCCTGCATGACGTAGTCCTTGCCTTCCATACGCACCTTGCCCGCGGCCTTGGCGGCGTTCATGGAGCCGGCCTCGACGAGGTCGGCGAAGGAGACGATCTCGGCCTTGATGAAGCCACGCTCGAAGTCCGTGTGGATGACGCCCGCGGCCTGCGGGGCGGTGTCGCCCTTGTGGATCGTCCAGGCGCGTGATTCCTTCGGGCCCGCGGTGAGGTAGGTCTGCAAGCCGAGGGTGTGGAAGCCGGTACGCGCGAGTGCGTGGAGGCCGGGCTCGGCCTGGCCGATGGAGTCGAGCATCTCCTGCCGGTCCTCCTCGTCGAGCTCGAGAAGTTCCTGCTCGACCTTGGCGTCGAGGAAGACGGCGTCGGCGGGGGCGACGGAGGCGCGGAGCTCGGCGACCTTCGCCTCGTCGGTGAGGACGGCCTCGTCGGCGTTGAAGACGTACAGGAACGGCTTGGTGGTGAGCAGGCTCAGTTCACGCAGGAGCCCGAAGTCGAGCTTGTCCTTCACGCTGAACAGCGTCTTGCCCTCGTCGAGGAACGCCTGAGCCTTGAGCGCCTCGTCGTGCAGGGGCTTGAGTTCCTTGTTCTTCTTCGCTTCCTTCTCCAAGCGAGGAAGAGCCTTCTCGAGGGTCTGCATGTCGGCGATGACGAGCTCGGTCTCGATCACCTCGATGTCGGACGCCGGGTCGACGCGGCCGTCGACGTGCACGACGTCGTCGTCGGCGAACACGCGGACCACCTGGCAGATGGCGTCGGCCTCGCGGATGTTGGCGAGGAACTTGTTACCGAGGCCCGCGCCCTCGGAGGCGCCCTTGACGATGCCCGCGATGTCGACGAAGGACACGGTCGCGGGCAGCAGGCGCTCGGAACCGAAGATCTCGGCCAGCTTGGCCAGCCGCGGATCGGGCAGCTCGACCAGGCCGACGTTGGGCTCGATCGTCGCGAACGGGTAGTTCGCAGCCAGCACGTCGTTGTTGGTCAGCGCGTTGAACAGGGTGGACTTGCCGACGTTGGGCAGTCCGACGATTCCGAGGGTAAGGCTCACGGGCTGCCATTCTACGGAATGGGCGTCATCCCAGGTCGCGCCGGGCGGTCGACGGTCAGGCCGCCGGCGTTCGTGCGACGGTCACCACCCAGTCTGCGTCGTCCCGCCAGGGCCGAAGATCCCACGTCGCGAACCGATGCTCGACCTCGAATCCCGCCGCGACCAGGTCCCGGTCGAACTCGTCGACCGAGTACGGGCGGTCGGTGGCGAACCCGGTGACCAGGACTCCCCCGGGCGTCAGGTGGGCGGCGAGCCGCTCACAGACCAGGCGCTCGGTGCCCGGTTCCACGAAAACCATCACGTTGCCCGCCGCGACCACGGCGTCGAACGTTTCCTCCGGCAGATCCAGCTCGGCGAGATCCGCCTGGACGACGTCGAGCAGGCCCGTGGCTCGTGCCGCGTCGAGCAGCACCGGATCGAGGTCGACGGCGGTGACGCGGTGTCCGCGCCTGGCGAGCTCCGCACCCACCCGGCCCGTACCGCAGCCGGCGTCGAGCACCCGCGACCCCCGTGCCAACAGCGCGTCGACCATCCGGGACTCGCCGTGCAGATCGGCTCCCTGTTCTGCCAGTTCCTCGAACCGCGTGACGTAGGCGCGCGAAGCGTCCTCGTCGCGTTCCCGTTTCCATCGCGTCACGTGGTCCAGACTAGGGCCAGGACTGAGGAAGGGGTGTCGGGTGAGGTGGTTGATCGTGGCCGGGGTGTGGGTCGTCGGCCTGGCATTGGGCGTGCTGGCGATCACCGCCGGATGGGGTTGGTGGATCCCGGCGGCGCTGGTGCTGTTCCTCGCCGCGACGGGCACCTACGACCTGATCCAGCGCAGGCACAGCATCCTGCGCAACTACCCGATCCTCGGGCACGCCCGCTTCCAGTTGGAACGGATCCGACCCGAGATCCAGCAGTACTTCGTCGAATCGTCCACGGATGGAACACCGTTCGACCGCGAGACCCGCGACCTCGTCTACGAGCGGGCGAAGGGGACGAAGGACGCGGAACCGTTCGGTACCGAACGCGACGTCCACGCCCCCGGGTACGAGTTCATGACGCACTCGCTGCGCGCCCGCCACGCCACCGACCTCACTCCTCGGGTCCGACTCGGCGGGCCGCACTGCACGCAGCCGTACGACATTGCGCTGCTGAATGTTTCGGCGATGAGCTTCGGATCGCTGTCCGGCAACGCCGTCGAGGCGATGAATGCGGGCGCCGCCCGAGGCGGATTCGCCCACGACACCGGGGAGGGCGGGATCAGCCCGTACCACCGCCGCCACGGCGGTGACCTGATCTGGGAGATCGGCTCCGGCTACTTCGGCTGCCGCACCGACGACGGCCGGTTCGATCCGGACCTGTTCGCCACGAAGGCAGTCGACCCCCAGGTCAAGGCCATCTCGATCAAGTTGTCGCAGGGCGCGAAGCCCGGCCTCGGCGGCGTCCTCCCGGGCGCGAAGGTCTCCGAGGAGATCGCCGCGACGCGCGGGGTCCCCGTCGGGAAGACCGTCATCTCGCCTCCTGCCCACGGCGCCTTCGGGACACCCAACGAACTGATCGACTTCATCGTCACGCTCCGAACCCTGTCCGGCGGCAAGCCCGTCGGCTTCAAGCTGTGCGTCGGGTCGCGGATCGAGTTCCTCGGCATCTGCAAGGCGATGATCGAGCGGGACATCACCCCGGACTTCGTGATCGTCGACGGTGCCGAAGGCGGAACGGGCGCCGCGCCCGTCGAATTCGAGGACCACATGGGCACCCCGTTGACGGAGGGCCTGATGA
Organism: Rhodococcus sp. Q; assembly: GCF_005503035.1. Taxonomy (NCBI): domain Bacteria; kingdom Bacillati; phylum Actinomycetota; class Actinomycetes; order Mycobacteriales; family Nocardiaceae; genus Rhodococcus; species Rhodococcus sp. Q. The sequence continues at coordinate 195,174 of NZ_SCOY01000007.1, read as the reverse complement.
TGGTGCACAACGCGCTCGTCGGGTCGGGTCTGCGCGACCGTGTCCGGATCGGCGCCTCCGGCAAGGTCGCCAGCGGCAGCGACATCGTCAAACGGATCATCCAGGGCGCCGACTTCACGCTCGCCGCGCGCGCGATGATGTTTGCCGTCGGCTGCATCCAGGCGCAGGCCTGCCACACGAACCACTGCCCGGTCGGCGTCACCACGCAGGACCCGGCGCGCACCAGGGCCCTCGACGTCCCCGACAAGTCGGCGCGGGTGTACCGCTTCCAGAAGTCGACGGTCGCGAGTGCCGCGCAGATGGTCGCGTCGATGGGCGTCGACTCCTTCTCCGACCTGCGGCCCTCGATGCTCAACCGCCGGGTCGACGCCCACACCACGAAGACGTACGCGGAACTGTACGAGTGGCTGCAGGACGGGGAACTGCTCGAGGATCCGCCCACGTCGTGGCGCAGCGACTGGATCGACGCGGACGCCGATCGATTCTGAGCCCGGGCCGGGGCCACTCTGCCGGGCATTGACCCTTCCGGCGTCCTAGTGTGAGGTGAGCCACATCCACGCGCGGAGGGATGCCAGCACATGACGACGGCCACGAGTCCGACACCCAGCTCCGATCCGAACGTCGAGTACCTCTACACCGACCCGGACCTCCCTCCAGTCGGGGTGGTCGATCGCAGTCCGATCACGCCGGCGAAGAAGCTGATCTTCGCGGCGATCGGCGTCCTGGGCGCGGTAGCGTGGTCGATGATCGCGATCGTCCGCGGCGAGCAGATCAACTCGGTCTGGTTCGTCATCGCCGCCGTGTGCACGTACGTGATCGCGTACCGCTTCTACGCGCGGTTCATCGAGAACAAGATCGTCAAACCCCGCGACGACCGCGCCACGACCGCGGAGATCATGGAAAACGGCAAGGACTACATGCCGACGGACCGGCGGGTCCTGTTCGGCCACCACTTCGCCGCGATCGCGGGCGCAGGCCCCCTGGTCGGCCCCGTCCTCGCCGCTCAGATGGGCTACCTGCCCGGGACGATGTGGATCATCATCGGCGTCGTGTTCGCCGGCGGGGTCCAGGACTTCCTGGTGCTGTGGATCTCGTCGAAACGGCGCGGCCGCAGCCTCGGCCAGATGGCACGGGAGGAACTCGGCCTGGTGGGCGGCATCGCAGCGATGATCGGCGTCTTCGTCATCATGATCATTCTCATCGCGGTGTTGGCGCTCGTCGTGGTGAACGCTCTCGCGGAAAGCCCGTGGGGCGTCTTCTCCATCGCGATGACGATCCCCATCGCCCTGTTCATGGGCGTCTACCTGCGGTTCCTGCGCCCCGGCAAGGTGTCCGAGGTCTCGCTCATCGGCGTGGTCCTTCTTCTGCTCGCGATCATCTCGGGCGGCTGGGTCGCCGAAACCGCCTGGGGTGCAGACTGGTTCACCCTGTCCAAGGTCACGCTCGCGTGGCTGATGATCGCGTACGGGTTCGCCGCGTCGGTCCTGCCGGTGTGGCTGCTGCTCGCGCCCCGCGACTACCTGTCCACGTTCATGAAGATCGGCACCATCGCGCTGCTCGCGGCCGGAATCCTGGTCGCACAGCCCGCGATCCAGATGCCCGCCATGACGGAGTTCGCGAAGAACGGCGAGGGTCCCGCATTCGCGGGTTCACTGTTCCCGTTCCTGTTCATCACCATCGCCTGTGGCGCCCTGTCCGGATTCCATTCGCTGATCGCGTCCGGCACCACCCCGAAACTGCTGGAGAAGGAACGTCAGACCCGGATGATCGGCTACGGCGGCATGCTCACCGAGTCGTTCGTCGCGATCATGGCACTGGTCACGGCGTGCATTCTCGATCAGCACCTGTACTTCGCCCTCAACGCGCCCGCCCCGCTGACCGGCGGCACCGCGGCGTCCGCACCCGACTACCTCAACAACCTGGGACTACCCGGCGCCGACATCACCGCCGAACGACTCAACGAGGCCGCCGAGGCCGTCGGAGAGGAGTCGATCGTCTCGCGAACAGGCGGCGCACCGACGCTGGCGTTCGGCATGTCCGAGGTGATGCACCAGTTCATCGGCGGCGAGTCGCTCAAGTCGTTCTGGTACCACTTCGCGATCATGTTCGAGGCATTGTTCATCCTCACGACCGTCGACGCGGGCACCCGCGTGGCCCGGTTCATGCTCTCCGATTCGCTCGGCAACTTCGGTGGCGCTGCGAAGCGCTTCAAGGATCCGTCGTGGCGTCCCGGCGCGTGGCTGTGCTCGATCATCGTCGTCGGGCTGTGGGGCGGCGTCCTGCTGATGGGCGTCACCGATCCACTCGGCGGTATCAACACCCTGTTCCCGCTGTTCGGCATCGCCAACCAGCTGCTCGCCGCGATCGCGCTCACCGTCGTGACGGTCGTGGTGATGAAGCGCGGCCTGTTCAAGTGGGTGTGGATACCGGCAGTGCCACTGGTGTGGGATCTCGTCGTCACGATGTCGGCGTCCTGGCTGAAGATCTTCTCCGACGTCCCGGCGATCGGATACTGGGCGCAGCACAACGCGTTCCAGGACGCGAAGGACGCCGGGCAGACCTCGTTCGGTACGGCGAAGACACCCGAGGCGATGGACGCCGTCATCCGCAACACGTTCATCCAGGGCACCCTGTCGATCGTGTTCGCGGTGCTGGTTCTCGTCGTCGCCGTCGTCGGCCTGTGGGTCTGCGTCAAGGCCTGGCGGGCGGGCGGGTTGCCGGACACGGAGGCGCCGACGGTCCCGTCGAAGATCTTCGGCCCGGCCGGTTTCGTTCCGACGAAGGCCGAGAAGCAGATTCAGGAGCAGTGGGACGTGTTGATCGCCGAAGGCAAGGTCCGCGCACCCGGCGCCGCGCACACCGTGGAGCACCACTGATGAGGGGCCTGCTGTGGTGGGTGCGGAGCCTGATGGGCGATCACGACTACGAGCGGTTCGTCGCGCACCGAGCGCGCGTCCACCCGGGTGAGCCCGTGCCGACCGAGCGCGACTACTGGCGTGCGCGGTACGCCGACGCCGACCGCAACCCCGGCGCCCGCTGCTGCTGACGCCGAGCGACGGTGATGTCCGATTCCCGCTAGCGCGTGACGCGGACGGCTGCCACGCTGGACGGCATGGACCTCGACTTCGACCGCTGCTACCGCGCCGTCTCGTCGCGGGACGTGCGCTTCGACGGGCAGTTCTACACCGCCGTCCGCACCACCGGCATCTACTGCCGGCCGTCGTGCCCCGCGATCACACCGAAACCGGGCAACGTGACGTTCCTTCCCACCGCGGCGGCGGCGCAGCAGGCCGGATACCGGGCATGCCGTCGCTGCCTGCCGGACGCGTCGCCCGGCTCGCCCGAGTGGAACGTCCGCTCCGACCTGGCGGCGCGGGCGATGAGGCTGATCCGCGACGGCGCCGTCGAGCGTGACGGTGTCGCAGGCCTGTCCGCGACGCTCGGGTACTCGACGCGTCAGCTCACTCGAACCCTCACCACCGAGCTCGGCGCCGGACCACTGGCGCTGGCCCGTGCCCACCGCGCCCACACCGCGCGGACACTGATCGAGACCACCACCATGTCGATGGGCGACATCGCCTTCGCCGCGGGATTCGCAAGCATTCGGCAATTCAACGACACCCTGCGCGAGGTGTTCGACGCGACGCCGACCCAGCTGCGCACGGGGGCACAGCGCCGCGCCGCCGTCCCGACGCCGGGCGCGGGCACGGTGTCGCTGCGACTGCCCTATCGCCCACCTCTCGACCGCACCTGGCTGACCTGGTTCCTGTCCGCCCACGCGGTTCCAGGACTCGAACACTGGTCGGAGGGCGTCTATCGGCGGACGCTGGGACTGCCGCACGGCAGCGGTGTCGTCGCCGTCCGATTCGACGACACCCATGTCCTCGCCGAGTTGTCCCTCGGCGACATGCGCGACCTCGCCACCGCCGTGTCCCGGCTGCGGCACCTCCTCGACCTCGACGCAGACCCCGTCGCCGTCGACGACGCGCTGCGCGGAGATCCGCGCCTCGCGCCCGCAGTCGACGCCGCACCGGGAATCCGGGTTCCCGGCTGCGTCGACCCCCAGGAGTTACTGCTGCGCACCATGATCGGGCAGCAGATCTCGGTGGGCGCCGCAGCGACGCACACCGCGAGGCTGGTCGCCGCGCTCGGCGAGCCGATCACACCGCACCCGCACCTGACGCACACGTTCCCCGACCCGACGACCGTCGCCGAGCGGGGGCGAGAGGTCCTCACCGGCCCGGCCCGACGAGTCGACGCCGTGATCGCCGTCGCAGGGGCGCTCGCCGACGGCTCGCTGTCGATGCATGTCGGCCGCACCCGCGCCGAGCTGAGGTCGGATCTACTGTCCCACCGGGGAATCGGACCGTGGACCGCCGACTACGTCGCGATGCGGGTACTTCCCGACCCCGACATCCTGCTCGACACCGATCTCGTCGCCGTTCGCGGCGGCGACATCCTCGGCGTCGATCTGGCCAACTCGACCCCCTGGGCGCCGTGGCGTTCCTACGTCTCCATGCATCTGTGGCGTGTCGCACTGACCGCGCGCGGAGCCCTGTCCACCACACCCGATGAGGAGAATCACCGATGACCTCGTACCACTGCACCGTCGACACCCCGATCGGTCCGTTCACCGCCGTCGTCGATGCCGACGGCGCCGTCCTGGCGTCCGGATGGACGCCCGACACCGACGCGCTGCTGCCGGTGATCCACCCTTCGCTGCGCCCGGACGCACTCGCCGCGCGCACCGATCTGGGCGCCGTCACTCGCGCAGTGACCGACTATCACGCCGGTGACCTGCGATGCATCGATTCGATTCCCGTGAAACAACACTCGGGCCCGTTCCTCGAAAACGCATGGGACGTCCTGCGGAAGGTGCCCGCGGGCGAGCCCGTCACCTACACCGAGTTCGCGGCCCTGTCCGGGCGACCCGCCGCGATCCGCGGCGCGGCGTCCGCCTGCGCCCGCAACGCCGCCGCCCTCTTCGTGCCGTGCCACCGGGTCGTTCGGGTCGGCGGATCGCTCGGCGGATTCCGTTGGGGTTTGCCGGTCAAACGCTGGCTCCTCTCCCACGAGGGCTCCGCCGGGTAGATTCGCCCCCGAGTGCCACGCCTGGAAGGGACCGCCGGTGACCGAAACACAGCAGACCGCCGTCAAGCCACGACGCCGCCGCTTCGCCGACCGCGGTGAGGTGATCGGAGTCGGCGGCCTGTGGTTGGCCAAATGGTCGCTGTGCCTCGTCGTCATCGCCGCCGGCGCCTGGGTGGTGTGGGAGATCCTCGGCGAACTGTGGGTCGTGGTGCTGCCCGTCCTGCTCGCGCTCGTCGTCGCGACGGTGCTGTGGCCGCCCACGGGCGCCATGATCAAGCGGGGCGTCCCACCGGCAGCGGCGGCGGGAATCACGATCGCCGCGTTCTTCGCGGTCCTCTCCGGGATCATCGCGCTCATCGTCCCGTCCGTCGTGGACCAGGCGCCGCAGATCGCCGATCGAGCCACCGAGGGCCTGTACAAGGTGCAGGACTGGCTGCAGGGCCCACCCGTGAACCTGCGCGAGGATCAGATCGACTCCGCGATCGACGCGATCACCTCGAAACTGCAATCGAGCGCACAGTCGATCGCCACCGGCGTGTTCTCTGGCGTCAGCGCCGCGGGATCGATGCTCGTCGCGATCTTCCTCGTTCTGGTCCTCGCGTTCTTCTTCATCAAGGACGGCCCCCGGTTCATTCCGTGGCTGCACTCGGTGAGCGGTGGGCGCGCGGGGCGCCACTTCGAGGCCGTCTCGATCCGCGTGTGGGACACCCTCGGCGGATTCATCCGCACCCAGGCTCTCGTCAGCTTCGTGGACGCGTTCTTCATCGGACTCGGCCTGGTGATCCTCGGTGTTCCGTTGGCCCCGGTGCTGGCCGTGCTGACCTTCCTCGGCGGCTTCATCCCCATCGTCGGCGCCTTCGTCGCGGGCGCCCTCGCGGTGCTGGTCGCACTGGTCACGAAGGGCTGGACGACCGCACTGATCATCCTGATCATCGTGCTCGCCGTGCAGCAGCTCGAAGGCAATGTGCTGCAGCCGGTCCTGCAGTCCCGGAGCATGAAGTTGCACGCCGCGATCGTGCTGCTCGCCGTCACCGGTGGCAGCTCCCTGTTCGGCATCGTCGGCGCCTTCCTCGCGGTCCCCGTCGCGGCGTGCGTCGCGGTGGTGATTCGCTACATCGGCGAACAGATCGACCTGCAACTCGACGCGCAGGCCGAGCCGCCGGGTTCCGACCCCGGCGGCGAGTCGACCGCCGCAGAGGGCGACCTCTCGCCCTCCGACGATCCGGTTCCGTCCGACGATGCGGAACCCGAGCAGGCACAGGAACAGTGACCTCGGAGGTCAGGAAGCTCCGGCACCCGTCTCCACCGGGTTCGCCGAATCCGACGACCACTGCGACCACGACCCGGGGAACAGTGCCAGCGGCACATCCGCGACGGCCGCCGCAGCCACGAGAACCGCTGCGGTGACCCCTGATCCGCAGTACGCACCCGCGGTCACGGTCCCGTCGGTTCCGCGGGCGCGGAAGAGCGCCGCCAGCTGCTCACGGTCAGCGAATGCGCCGTCCTCGCGGAGGATCGACGTGGACGGCAGGTTGACGGCGCCGGGGATGTGACCGGCCACCGGGTCCACCGGCTCCACCTCACCGCGGAAACGTTCGGGCGCACGGGCATCCAACAACACCCCGGTGCTGCCGAGTTCCGCGGCATCCCCGGAGGTGAGCGTCGGTAGTCCACCCGAGTACAGGTCTGCGTGCCGCACCGTGACGGTGCCCTCGCCCACCTCCGACACACCGGTCTGCACCGGGCCACCGGCGGCGCGCCACGCAGCCCATCCGCCGTCGAGAATCCGCACATCCGCGAGCCCGGCGGCTCGCAGCACCCACCAGGCCCGCGACGATCCGGCTCGGTTCCAGTCGTCGTACACGACGACCGTGTCGCCGTCGTCGACTCCCCAGCGCCGCAACGCTGCCTGGAGATCGATCCCGGCCGGCAATGGGTGTCGTCCGCGTCCGGAAACGGCGTGGTCGCTCAGGTCGGATTCGAGGTCGACGTAGACGGCGCCCGGAACGTGCCCGGCCAGGTAGGCCGCGTGCCCGTCGGGTTCCGCGAGCGTCCAGCGGACGTCGAGCACCGAGACAGACGCGTCGGAGGCGAGCAGTTCCACGAGTTCGGGCGCGGATACGAGTGTCATCGATGGTTCCTGTCGTGTGGTGGTCAGCCTGCGATCGACTCCAGGGTGGACCCGTTCCTGCCGCGCAGCACGTGCAAGCGGCTCGGGATCCGCTGGCGCATCTCGTCGACGTGGCTGACGATTCCGACGACCCGTCCACCCTCCCGCAGTTCGTCGAGCACGCCCATCACGGCTTCGAGGGTGTCGGCATCGAGGGTGCCGAACCCCTCGTCGATGAACATGGTGTCAAGCACCAGCCCGCCCGACTCTGCGGCGACGACGTCGGCGAGCCCGAGCGCGAGCGCCAGCGACGCGAGGAACGACTCACCTCCGGAGAGGGTCTTCGCGGACCGCACCACACCGGTGTAGTCGTCGCGGATGTCGAGTCCGAGGCCGCCGCGTTTGCCGCGCGGCCCGGCGCCGTCCTCGTGGACGAATTCGTAACGGCCACCGGACATCCTGCGGAGCCGCACGGACGCGGACAGCGCGACCTCCTCCAGCCTCGCGGCGAGGACGTACGACCGCAGAGACATCTTGCGCCCGTTCTGTCCGCGTCCCGCGACGACCTCGGCCAGCGCCGCGAGTTCCTCGTACCGCTGCAGCGCGGGACCCAACTGCTCGACCTCGGCGCGCAGTGCGCCGGCGTAGTGCTCGACCTTCGCTGCGCGGTCGTCGGCGGCGGTGGCGGTCCGCATCGCCGCGTCGCGGGCTTGCGCCGCCGCGACGTGAGCGGCCTCGATGGCAGGCAGGTCCGCGGGTTCCGTGGCGATCGCGGCGACCACGGCCGGGTCCGCGAGGATCGCCTCGGCCCCTCGCCGGTCCTCGCGGGCCGCGGTGAGGAAGGCACCGATCTCGTCGATCTTGGGCTGCGCCCGGACCGCGGAGCGTGCGTCGGCGAGGTCCGCGAAGCCGGCGTCGGCAGCGACGTCGGCCGCGTCCGCGGCAGCGGCGGCGGCGGCCGTTGCGGCGCGTGCCGCCGACGCCCGCTGGTCGCGCAGGGCGTTCGCCGTCGACGCGAGACCCTCGAGCCGGTCGCGCCGCGAGCGCAGATCGGTCTCGGCCCCGATGGCGAGTTCGATCTCCCGATCCAGATCGACGAGGCGCCGGGTGTCGTCCGTGATGCGCTGTTCGAGGCCGGCGAGTTCGGCGGACAGTCCCTGGGCACGGGAAGCGAGATCGTCGCCTTCGGCGCGCAGACGCGACAACGACTGCGCCGCAGCCGGTTCCGATTTCTCCGCGGCGCACGCCTCGGCATGCGCCTTCTCCGCAGCGTCGAGTGCGGCGACGAGGCTGTCGTGGTCCGCAGCGCCGACCCGGGCCGCGAGCACCTGCACCTGCCGATCCAGTTCGACGACCGCCGCGGCCTCGGTGTCGGCGTCGCGCCCGCGTCGCTGTTCGATCGCCCGCGCCGCATCCTCGTCCGCCTTGGTGACGGCGCCGTCGGCGGGCAACGCGAGTGCGGGATGCTCGGCCGAACCGCACACCGGGCAATGGTCACCGGCGGCGAGCCCGGATGCCAGTTCCGCAGCCATTCCGGCGATCCGCCGCTCACGCAGGTCGGCCAGCACCTCCCTGGCATCGAGGTGGGCGCGGCGCGCCTCCTCGTGCCGGTCCCCCGCGGCCGCACGCTCGACACGAACCCGTCCGAGTTCCGTTGACGCCGCGATCTTCTCGCGTGCCGATGCGAGGAGGTCGACCCGGTGCGGCACCGTGGCGGCGAGCTCACGCAGATCGGCCAACCGGGTTTCGCACTGCGCGACCTCACCGGGCAGCCGAGCACGCCGCTCGTCCACCTCGCGCGCAGCGGTGGTCAGTTCGACCTGCCGCGCGCGTGCGGCGTCGAGGTCGGTGTGCGCCTGGCGCCGAGTCGCGTCCCGCGCGATCAGCTCGTCGAGCCGCGTCACGTCGGCGCCCCAGCTTCGCACCGCCTCGGCGAGCGTCGTCGCGTCATCCGCACCGTCGGGCCACGACAGACGAGCCACCAGCGCGGCGCCCTCGGGCTCGCGGGCGACGGTTCGGGACAGCGAATCGACCAGGCCGAGTTCGGCCTCGAGAACCGTCCGGGCCTGCGCCGCGCGGGCGTCCGCGGCGGCGACGGCGACGGCACGCACCGCGCGGGTGTGCTCGGCCTCCAGAACGTCCCTGTGCTCGCGTCCCTCGTCGATCTCCGCGAGGCGGGTGCGGGCCTGAGCGGCGCGGTCCTGCAGCTGCCGTACCTCGCGTGCCTTCCGCAGCGTGATCTCGGATCGGCCTGCCGCGTTCGTCGCGGCGGTCAACACCGCGCCCGCGGCGTCGGCGGCATCCCGTGCATCTTCGACGAGCCTGCGCGACCACTCGACCGGGTCCGCGTCCGCGCCCGCCTCGATTCCCGCCGCCGCGGACACCTGTGCGGCAACACGATCCACCGCGTGCTTCTTCGCGGAGATCGCCGACTCCTCCGACCGGCGTTGCGCCGCGAACCACTCCTCGACCGTGGCGAACCGGCCGGTGTCGAACAGCCGCTCGAGCAGGATGCCGCGCTCCTCGGTGTCGGCACGAAGGAACCTCGCGAAGTCGCCCTGCGGAAGGAGGACGACCTGGAAGAACTGGTCCGCGCTCATCCCGAGCAGGCGGCCCACCACCTCACCGATCTCGTCCAGCCGGGTCAGGTTCTGCCCCTGGCCGTCGAGCCACTCGAGCGTCCCCTTGGCGTTCTCCTTCGTCGTGCCGGTGCCGCGAAGTTTCGGGCGCTGGTACTCCGGACTGCGCGTCAGGCGCAGGCGTCTGCCGCCGATCGTCGCCTCCAGCATCACCTTCGGGGGCGTGCCCGGGGCCGCGTGGTCCGACAGCAGCCGCTTGCCCTCCTGCCGCGCCCCGGGCACCCGGCCGTAGAGCGCGAACGCGACGGCGTCGAGGATGGTCGTCTTGCCCGCGCCCGTCTGCCCGTGCAGAAGGAACAGCCCATCGGCACCCAACTCGTCGAAGTCGACCCGCACGGTGTCGCCGAACGGCCCGAACGCCGTGACCTCGAGATGATGCAGCCTCACGCGACGGATTCCCCCACACGGTCCTTCTCGGCGACGACGCCGTCCGATTCCCTCGCCGCGACGCCGAGCGCCCGCTCGATCCACTGCAGTTCACTCGCCGTCGGCTCGGCTCGCACATCCGTCAGGAAGCTGGTGACGATCTGACGGTCCGTGCGACCCCGCACCTTGTCCCGGTACTTCAGGTCCGTGTCTCCTTGTGGACGAACCCATTCCACGTGAACCAGGTGAGGAAACCGCTGTTGCAGCACACGCATGGCGTCCACCGGCCGCACCGGATCGGTGAGCACCGCGGACACGTAGTCGCCGACGGCGGATTCGAATGCGTCGTCGCCCAGCAAGTCGTCGACGGTCCCGGTCAGCTGGCTCAGGCCGCGCACCACGGGAAGATCGCGTCGCGTGACCTCGGCGAGCCCGTCGGCGTCGAGATCGACGATCCACACCGCCTTGCGATGCGTGCGTTCACCGAACGAGTACGGCAGCGGCGAACCCGAGTACCGGACGCGGTCCGTCAATGTCTGCGGCGAGTGGAGGTGACCGAGTGCCACGTAGTCGACGCCGTCGAACGCCGACGACGACACCGTCTCCACACCGCCGACCGAGATCGAACGCTCCGACCCCGTCGCCTCGGCACCGACCACGAACGCGTGAGCGAGGACCACCGAGCGCACCGTCGCGCCCCCGTCCGTGCGCGCCGTCAGATCGCCCCGGATCCGGCCCATCGCCGCGTCCAGGATGTCCGCGTGCGAACGCGCCGTGGGAACCCCCAGTTCGACACGTGTCGTCTCCGGCTCCAGATACGGAATGCCGTAGAACGCGACCGGACCGTGCTCGTCGGACACCACCACAGGCTTCGCGACCTCGGCGACCCGGGTCATCAGGTGCAGGCCGCCCGCGGACGCGAACGCAGCTCCCGCGCCGAGCCGTGCGGGCGAGTCGTGGTTGCCCGACGTGGCCACGATCACGGCACCTGCGTCACGGATCGCCTCGAACGCACGATTACACACAGTCACCGCATCGGCGGCGGGAACCGCGCGGTCGTACACGTCGCCGGGAACCACCACGACGTCCACGCCCTCGTCCGCCACCAGCCTGGCCACCGCCTCCAGAGCCGCGGCCTGATCGGCCAGCAGGTCGACACCGTGGAAGGTGCGTCCCACGTGCCAGTCGGAGGTGTGCAGGATTCGCATGAGCCGACCGTAGACGAGGGCACCGACACTCTCCCCCGGCCCCGACCGCAACACTCCGGCCCGCAGCGCGGGGGCGTCGATCCGATCGGAATTCCGCGAGATCGTTCCCACAAACGGTCACGCCAGCGCGGGAATCGTGACCCGAGCCGCTAATGTCTAGGCGTGTCTGCAACCCAACGCGCTCGATCCGGGGTGCCGCTCGCACGAAGGTCCGCGCTGCCCACGATCCCCGGTGTACCGGCCTTGGGCGCTGTCGCAATCGCGGTGGGGGCCACCTTCCTCGGCTTCCTCATCGACGCGGTCCGCGGCACCGAACTGACGTCCGCGTTCTCGGTCTTCTACTTCCTCGGATGCCTCGCCGCGGTTCTCGCCGTTCGAAACCGGGGCCTGTTCACTGCGATGGTGCAGCCACCGCTCCTGCTCGTGGTGGCCGTCCCGCTGGCCTATCAGTTCTTCACCCCGGGCGGCGGTGGCCTGAAGGATCTCGCGTTCAACGTCGCGATCCCCCTGGTGAACCGTTTTCCATTGATGGCACTGACCACCGCGGCCGTGGTCCTCATCGGCGCGGGACGGATGTACATCCGCAGGCAGGCCGCAGCAGTCGCCCGACCTGCCCGGAAGTCGACCGCGGCGCGGCGCACGGAGGCCGCCACCCGGACCGGCACCGACTCGGCCGACGCCACCCCGAACGAGGACCCGAAACCAGGTCAGGACGCCCGCGTCACGGAGCAGCCGACCCGCCGCGCCGAGGCCCCTACGGGCAGACCCGCCCACGCCCCGGGCAGCTTCCCCACCGGCCGGTACCCGAGCCGCTCCCGGCACAGCGGACCTCCGGAGGACGAGACCGAGACGTTCGATCGGCCGCGGCAGTTCGGGCGGTCACCCCGACCGGACGCCGATGTACGGGCCGAACGACCGCAGCAGCGCGAACCGCGCCGCGCCGAACCGCCGCGACGGGAACCGCCCCGGCACGAACCGCCCCGGCACGAACCGCCCCGGCAGGACGCGTCCCGGCGCGACCTCCCTCGCTACGAATCCATGCAGGATCGGCGGCCGGCAGGGCCCTCGGACAGGCACCGCGATCCCGAGACGCCGCTGCACCCGATCCCGCAGGTCCGCTACCGCGACCGGGACCGCGACGAGCAGGACCCGCCCTACCGCTACCGCTGAGCGGCGGCCGGCTTGCGCAGCTCGCGGGGCAGGGAGAACACCAGCGTCTCGTTCGCGGTGGTCACCGTCTGCACGTTGGCGAAGTCGTGTTCGGCGAGCAGGTCGATGACACCGCGAACCAGAATCTCGGGAACGGACGCACCCGACGTGACGCCGACCGTCCGGACACCGTCGAGCCACGTGGGATCGATCTCGCGGGCGTAGTCCACGAGGTGGGACGCCTTCGCACCGGCGCCGAGCGCCACCTCCACCAGCCGCACAGAGTTCGACGAGTTACGTGAACCCACCACGATCACCAGGTCGCACTCGGGTGCCATCGCCTTGACGGCGACCTGACGGTTCTGCGTCGCGTAGCAGATGTCGTCGCTCGGCGGATCCTGCAGCTTCGGGAACTTCTCCCGCAGGCGAGCGACCGTGGCCATGGTCTCGTCGACGCTCAGCGTCGTCTGCGACAGCCAGATCACCTTGTTCTCGTCACGGACGGTCACCGCGTCGACCGATTCGGGGCCGTCGACGAGCTGCACGTGGTCGGGGGCTTCGCCTGCCGTTCCCTCGACCTCCTCGTGACCCTCGTGCCCGATCAGCAGGATGTCGAAGTCGTCCCGCGCGAACCGCTTCGCCTCCTGGTGCACCTTGGTCACCAGCGGGCAGGTCGCGTCGATCGTGTGCAGGCTCCGCTCGGCCGCCGCCTCGTGCACCGCGGGCGAGACACCGTGCGCCGAGAACACCAGCACCGACCCCTCCGGCACCTCGTCCGTCTCGTCGACGAACACGACGCCACGCTCGGACAGGGTGTCGACGACATGGCGGTTGTGGACGATCTCCTTACGCACGTAGATCGGCGCACCGTGCTTCTCGAGAGCACGTTCGACCGTCTCGACGGCACGATCGACCCCGGCGCAGTAGCCGCGGGGCTCGGCGAGCAGTACCCGCTTGCCGGTGGCCGCATCGGACACGCCGGAGCCGGTGATTCCCAGATTGAGGGGCACAGCGGAAGTCATGACACCAGGGTACGGGGGCCGACGCGGCGGGGTCCGTACCGCGTCCCAGCTACCAAATACCCGCGCCGTAGTGCACGCTGGACACCATGTTCCGACCTCCTTTCGCCGCCCGCGTGGCAGCCGGAATCGCAGTGACGCTCGTCGAAGAGGTGCAGAAGCTCCCCACGACGGCGATCACGCTGCCGATGACTGCCGTCAGCCAGGTGCTGCAGACGGGCATGCACGTTCAGCAGACCGTCACCGCCCTGGCCATCAAGGGCGACGAAGCACTGGCGGTCCTGTTCCCGCCGACCGACGATCAACCCTCGTGGGCGACCTTCGACGAGGACGCCCCCGCGCCCGTCGCCACCAATGGTCGAGGCGTCCCCGAGTCGCCCTCGAACACCTCGAACAACGGGCGCTTCGAGCTGTACTCGATGTCCCCCACGACCGACGGACAGGGCCCGGAGTCGGCTACCGAGTCGGAGGAGCCGGTCGCCACCGCAACAGGTGAGCGTCCCGAGATCGCCGACTACCTCGACTACGACAACCTCACCCTCGCGCAGCTGCGCGCGCGACTGCGGAGCCTGTCGGTCGACGAGTTGACCGCGTTGCTCGACTACGAGAACGGCACCCGCGAGCGGGCACCGTTCCTGACGATGCTCGGCAACCGGATCACCGCCGCCACCGCCAAGTGACCACGCCCGATTCCCAGGCGGCTGCTCGGCCGTCGGCGCAGACCTCGAACTCCGCCGAGAACCCCTGGCCGGTCCGGTCGGTGTCGACGAAGGTGGCGGCGTGGATCGACCGGCTCGGCAGTATCTGGGTCGAGGGCCAGATCACCCAGATCAACGTCCGTCCCGGAACCCGAACCGCGTTCCTCGTCCTGCGTGACCCCGCTGCCGACATGTCGTTGTCGGTGACCTGTTCGCCGAACCTGATCCGTGACAGCCCGGTTCCGCTGACCGAGGGCAGCCGGGTCGTGATGTTCGGCAAGCTGTCGTTCTACACCGGCCGGGGTTCCGTCTCGCTACGAGTGACCGAGATCCGCCCGGTGGGGATCGGTGAACTGCTCGCACGAATCGAACGCCTTCGCGGACTTCTCGCCGCCGAAGGACTGTTCGATCCGCGGCTCAAGCGTCCGCTGCCGTTCCTGCCGCGCACCGTCGGGCTGGTCACCGGCAGGGCGAGCGCCGCGGAGCGCGACGTGCTCAGCGTCGCCGGGCAGCGTTGGCCCGCAGTGCAATTCGAGGTCCGGAACACTGCGGTCCAAGGTCCGACCGCGACCGCGCAGATCGTTGCGGCGCTCGCGGAATTGGACGCCGACCCCCACGTCGAGGTCATCGTCCTGGCCCGCGGCGGCGGCAGCGTCGAAGACCTCCTTCCGTTCTCCGACGAGACACTGTGCCGGGCTATCGCGGCCTGCACGACCCCGGTCGTCAGCGCCATCGGTCACGAACCGGACAGCCCGCTCTGCGACCTCGTCGCCGATGTCCGGGCCGCGACTCCCACCGACGCCGCGAAGAGGGTCGTGCCCGACGCCGTCGCCGAGCAGGCGCTGGTCACCGAGTTCCGGGCCCGCGGAGCGGCCGCACTGCGGAACTGGGTGGCGCGGGAGGCACGGTCCCTGGCAGACCTGCGGAGCCGACCCGTCCTGGCCGACCCGTTGGCCACCGTGGAGCGGCGGGCCGAGGACGTCACGAGAATGCGGGATGCGGCACGACGCGACATCCACCGCGTCGTCGACGTCCAGCGAACCACTCTCGAACACCTGTCGGCGCGGTTGACCACACTGGGCCCGGCCGCCACCCTCGCCCGCGGCTACGCCGTGGTGCAGCGGATGGTCCCGGGTTCCGACCCGGAGGTGTTGCGGTCGGTGGACGATGCCCCGCCGGGAACGCAGGTGCGGGTGCGGGTCGCGGACGGCGCACTCGTCGCGGCGGTCATGGGCAAGGACAAGTCAGGAGAGCAGAAGTGAACGAACCGGTATCCGAACTCGGATACGAAGCGGCGCGCGACCAGTTGGCCGAGGTGGTCAAGCTCCTCGAACAGGGCGGGCTCGACCTCGACCACTCCCTGTCGTTGTGGGAGCGGGGCGAGGCCCTTGCCAAGCGCTGCGAAGAGCACCTCGCCGGTGCGCGGGCCCGGGTCGAGAAGGCACTCGCCCACGCCGACGACGAGGACTGAGCGAACTCACTCGATCGGTTCGGCCTGCCCGATCGCGGTCGCGAGGGTGGTGAACTCCTCGGTGGAACCGCTGCCGGTGACGAGGACCCGCACCTCTCCCAGGTCGGTGACCCAGATCGGCTCGCTGCCCTCCTCGTCGTACTGAACCCAGGAATTGCCCTCGTAGAGATCGGCCCCCGTCGACGCGCGCGGACCGCCGGCAACCCACGGGACCAACGTTTCCTCGGTCGCCGACGACTGGCTGAGCTGCAGGTAGCGGCCCGCGTCGGTGATGTAGCCGACGGTGCTGACGTCCCCGCCGTCGTCGCCGGGTGCGGTCCCACGACTGCCGGAGTTCGGCTGCCAGTTGTCGGGCACCACCGGATTGCGGATCGGGAAGTCCAACTCTGCCGCGTCGAAGGCCAGTGCCGCCTCGATGTCGAACTGGGGAACCGGACCCGCGGTCGGGCCGTCCGGACTGAACGAACACGACCTGGCGATTCCCGCGATGATCACGATGAAGAGCACGAGGGGAATCAACGACCAGATGATGTCGCGATGGTCCTGAAGATAACGGGGTTTGTCGCCGGCCACGATTGCCAGTATCCCAGTGCCGTCGACAGCGCCGACGCCCGGACCCGAGGTGAGTGCGCCGTCACACCCGAAAACATCGACGACGGGACCGCAGGCGTGAGCGGCTTCACCACGCGGACCGGCTGCACATCCTCGCAGGTGAGGATGCGACAATCACCCTGGCGAGATTCGTCTCTCCCCATCGACACATCCCACGGCGACTGCGGGTCGCCAGCGAGGAGGCACCGCCCATGACGGCCAGCACGAGTCACCGCGAAGCACCGGATCGCAACCTCGCCCTCGAATTGGTGCGTGTCACCGAGGCGGCCGCGATGGCCGCAGGCCGCTGGGTCGGCCGTGGCGACAAGGAAGGCGGCGACGGGGCTGCGGTCGACGCGATGCGTCACATGGTCAGCTCGGTCTCGATGCAGGGCGTCGTGGTCATCGGCGAGGGCGAGAAGGACGAAGCCCCGATGCTGTACAACGGCGAGGAGGTCGGCAACGGCGACGGTCCGCTCTGCGACGTCGCGGTCGATCCGATCGACGGCACCACGCTGATGAGCAAGGGTGCTCCCGGCTCGATCGCGGTGCTCGCGGTCGCCGAGCGCGGCGCCATGTTCGATCCGTCGGCAGTGTTCTACATGGACAAGATCGCCGTCGGCCCCGAGGCCGCGGACGTCATCGACCTCGGCGCCGGTGTCGCCGAGAACATCCGTCGCGTCGCGAAGGCGAAGAACCGCGCGGTGTCCGACACCACCATCACGATCCTGGACCGGCCGCGGCACGCGGACATCATCCGTGAGATCCGCGAGACGGGTGCCCGTATCCGGCTGATCTCGGACGGCGACGTCGCGGGCGCGATCGCGACGGCCCGCCCCGAGTCCGGTGTCGACATGCTGCTCGGCATCGGCGGCACGCCCGAGGGCATCATCGCCGCGGCGGCGCTGCGCTGCATGGGTGGCGCGCTGCAGGGCAAGCTCGCCCCCAAGGACGACGAAGAGCGCCAGAAGGCCATCGACGCCGGGCACGACCTGGACCGCGTCCTCACCACCGAGGAACTGGTCACGGGCGACAACATCTTCTTCTGCGCGACCGGTGTCACCGACGGCGACCTGCTCCAGGGTGTGCGCTACTACGGCGGCGGCGCGACGACGCAGTCGATCGTCATGCGCAGCAAGTCCGGCACCGTCCGCATGATCGAGGCGTACCACCGCCTGGAGAAGCTGCACGAGTTCTCGTCCATCAACTTCGACGGTGTCGACGGAGCCCGTCGCCCGCTGCCCTGAGACATGCGGCTCACCGCCCGTGAGTGCTTTCCCCGCCACCTGGCAGGAAGGACTCACGGGCGTTGTTGCTTCTGCGGTGGCAAGCTGAGTGCATGACCGAGAACAGCGAGCAGCAGTTCCGCATCGAGCACGACACGATGGGTGAGGTCCGGGTTCCGGTCGACGCCCTGTGGCGTGCGCAAACCCAGCGTGCCGTCGAGAACTTCCCGATCTCCGGTCGCGGCCTCGAACGGGCACAGATCCGCGCCCTCGGACTCCTGAAAGCGGCATGCGCGCAGGTGAACCGGGACCTCGGCCTCCTCGACGCCGAGAAGGCCGACGCGATCGTCGCGGCCGCCACCGAGATCGCGGACGGCCGCCACGACGACCAGTTCCCGATCGACGTCTTCCAGACCGGGTCGGGCACGAGTTCGAACATGAACGCCAACGAGGTCATCGCGTCGATCGCGCAGGCGAACGGGGTCACCGTGCACCCCAACGACCACGTCAACATGTCGCAGTCGTCGAACGACACCTTCCCCACCGCGACGCATGTCGCGGCAACCGAGGCGGCGGTGAAGGATCTAGTCCCCGCGCTCGACCATCTGCGCCTGGCCCTGTTGGACAAGGCCACCGAATGGCGGACGGTCGTCAAGTCCGGACGCACCCACCTGATGGACGCCGTCCCGGTCACGCTCGGGCAGGAGTTCGGCGGCTACTCCCACCAGGTCGAGGCGGGCATCGAACGCGTCATGGCCACGCTCCCCCGACTCGGCGAGCTGGCAATCGGCGGGACCGCGGTCGGCACCGGACTGAACGCGCCGGAGGGGTTCGGTCCGAAAGTTGTTGCTCGCCTTGCGGAGTCGACCGGAATTGATGCGCTGTCCGCGGCCCGCAACAGCTTCGAGGCGCAGGCGGCGCGGGACGGTCTCGTCGAGTTGTCCGGCGCACTGCGCACGGTCGCGGTGTCGCTGACGAAGATCGCGAACGACATCCGGTGGATGGGGTCGGGGCCCCTGACCGGCCTCGGCGAACTCCATCTTCCGGACCTCCAGCCCGGCAGCTCGATCATGCCCGGCAAGGTGAATCCCGTTCTCCCCGAGGCCGTCACCCAGGTCGCGGCGCAGGTTGTCGGCAACGACGCCACCGTCGCATGGGGCGGGGCCGCGGGCGCCTTCGAGCTGAACGTCTACATCCCGGTGATGGCACGCAACGTGCTCGAGTCGATCCGACTACTGGCGAACGTGACGCGCCTGTTCGCCGACCGTTGCGTCTCCGGCCTGGTCGCGAACGTCGAGCACCTGCGCACCCTGGCCGAGTCGTCCCCGTCGATCGTGACGCCGCTGAACTCGGCGATCGGATACGAGGAGGCCGCGGCCGTCGCGAAGGAAGCCCTCAAGGAGCGCAAGACGATCCGTCAGACGGTCGTCGACCGCGGCCTCATCGGTGACGCGTTGTCCGAGGAAGAGCTCGACCGCCGCCTCGACGTGCTGGCGATGGCGAAGGTCGACGACTAGGACGCCTGGTCGACTGGACCGTGCGTGCTGCTCACAGCGATCTGCGCGTGGCTCAGGCTCCTTGCCACTCAGGGGACGGGCCCTAGTCGTGGCAGGCGTCCACGGGAACCCGAACAGCTGGGGGCGGCGTCGGCTCCGCCGCCTCCTGCCGCACTCGGGCGTCGACCATGTCGGCACCGCTGAGCACGCCGGACAGGCCGCGGTTTCCCCTGGTGAACGGCACCGATGCCACCACGACCCACAGCCACAGCACTGCCGCGAGCGGGTCCACGAGCACCAGCACCGCTCCCATCCCGGTGACGGTCAGCGCCCGCGCGGTCCTGGCCCCGACCGCCGGCTCGGTCGGCCACTGCGGCCGCAACCACACCACCCGCTGCCCCAGCGAGGCACCGGATCCGATCAGGCCGGGCCCGACGACCGCCGCGATCGCCGACAGCGCCGCGATCGCCCGGGCCGCGCCGGCGTCGACGGAAATACCCACGACCTGCGCTCCCGCCTGGACCACGACGGCCGCCGTGACGAAGACACCCACGAACGCGGTCACGTCGACGGCCATGCCGACCCAGCGGCGCCAGACCGTGACCGGGCGCGGCACCGGCCGGCCCGCCGCGAGCAGGCCGCGGCTCGGCACGAGCTGCGGGGCGAGCCCGGCCAGCACCACCCCGACCACCGCGCCCGCCGAGTTGAGGAGCAGGTCGTTCACGTCCGCCACCCGGTAAGCGCAGGGGAACACGCCCCACACGCCGGTGTACTGGGTCAGCTCGATCAGCCCCGAGACGGCGACGGCTGCGGCGATCGTCGCGGCGCGGGAGCGCTCGAACAGCACCAGCCCGAACGCCCCGAACGGCACGAACAGCACCACATTGAGCACTACCTGCATGACCGCGGGACTCGTCAGCACCCCGAACGCGCTCATCCCTGCGGTGTCGCGGCGGATGTCGGCGACGAAGGAGAACGGGCGCAGCACCGGCTCGGTGACCGCGTACAGCTCGCACCACCGCGGGGTCAGCGACGGCAGCGGGAACATGGTGAAGGCGACGACCGCCGCGGCGTAGATCAGGGCCGCGACCACCACCGTCAGCCGGGCCGCCGACACCCGGCCGTACTTGCGGTACTGCCAGACCATCAGCGGCAACGCCAGCACCGCGGCAGCGGCCAGCCCGACGAGCACTGAGTACACCACTTGTTCACGCATGCCTCCACTCCATCAGCGCACGGGTCGCGAGACATCCACTCGCCGGACGAAATCCGCGCGGGGCCGGGTCATACCCGGGGATGACCCCGACTCGGAGGCACTGCCATTCGCGAACGGCGAGTTGGGCGCCGTGATCTCGTGCGTGGGTGTGATGTTCGCGCCCCATCACCAGGGCGAGAGTGAACGAACCAGGCCTGTGCGCGAGTTCGGTGGTCGGAGCCACCGAACTCGCGCACAGTCGCGGAGCGCCTACGGACTGTAGGCCCAGACGGAGACCCAGTCGACCAGCAGGTTTCCGTCGCTGATTCCGTTGCCGTTCGTCTCCGTCTGCAATTGCCACCGCATCGGGGTGGACGGCACCCATGCCGTGCTGTCGAGGACGACCCGGTCGTCGAGCAGGTAGCGGATCCGGCCGGGTGACCACTCGACGGTGTAGGTGTGCCACTCGGTGAACCGGGCGCCGATGTCCGTCGCGACGGCCTGGCATCCGCCCACACACGAACCCGCACCCGAATAGTGGTGGAAGCCACCCGCCGTGCCCGCGAGACCGCCTTCGGGGAAGTCGAACTCGCCGTCCACCGGCCACCGCTCGGACTGCGGCCACAGCAGCCACGCGACGTAGTACTCGCTCAGGTTCGGCTTGTCGACCTTGAAGCGCGCCGAATAGCGCCCGTAGGTCTGGTACTGACTCTGGCCGTCGATCAATGGCGAAGGATTGGCGCCGGCCGGCAGGCCGTCGACCCGGTGCAGGTGGAAATTGAGGACGCCGTTTTGGACACTGAGAACGCGGTCAGGGCGATACGGCCGTTTCTGATAGGTGTCGAGATAGCAACTCGGGTAGGTGCGCCATTTCTGGCCTTGGGCGCCGGTGTACACGATCCGGTCCGGCTCGCAGGTGTTGGCCCAGGAACCGACCGCGGCGTTCGCGGTGAAGTCGTCGACGAAGATCTGCCGCCAGCCGGGCAGATTCCCCCGCGGGGCCGCTACACCGGACGGCGACGTCACCGGCGGGACGGTCGTCGGCGGCGGGGTGGTGGTCGGGGGCATCGCGGCGTAAACCCAGCGTTGGCCTGTGCTTCCGTTGCACCGCTGGAGCACGACAGGGTTCTCGCTCACCTCGCGCCCTCCCCTGTTCTCGACACACAGGCCGTTGGCCTGTGACGAGACCGTTCCATTCGCGCCCGCGGTCCACCGCTGGGCGGCGGAACCGGTGCAGGCGCCGGTGGTGACGACCGTACCGGTCCGATTCGACGGCGCGATCAGGCACCTGCCCTGAACTCGGACGGTGCCGTCGGATTCGACACTCCAACTCTGACTGGGCATTCCGTTGCATTGGTAGACCTGCACGGGGTTGCCCTCGAAGGTGACACCCCATCTATTGTCCAGGCACAGCCCCCCGGCGGTGCGAACCGGACCGATGGTGGCGGCGGATGCGTGAGGGGCGACGGACTGCGGCACCGCGACAAGCGTCCCCGCGACCGCGGCGGTCGCGGCCGCCATGGAGAGAATTGCGCGTTTCGCGGTGCGTCGCGCGGGATCGGGCGGCCGGACGCTTTCACGAATGCTGTTTCGCGGTGTGGGGTTTTTTCGCACACGAAAACGAACCATTTCGTACCTCGTTCTCGACGATGAGGGGTGAGGGGTTCGCATGCGAATGGAGAAATCGTGGTCAGAAATGAAGTTAGCACGCGATTTTCGGGATTTCGCGGCGAAACAAGCGTGAAGTCCGCGGAAAACCGTTCGCCACACGGGAACCTGCGCGGCCCCGCGGATCGACCTGCCCGCACCGCGAACGGCGGCCAGCGCTTAGACTCCCGAACCATCACGTTTTGTTAGGGAAGGCATACCTTTGCGAGTGGTGGTCACCGGCGGTGCCGGATTCATCGGATCGACGCTCGTCGACCGACTGCGGGGCGACGGCCATCGCGTCCTCGTCGTGGACGACCTCAGTCGCGGCCGCGAGGACAACCTCACCGGCGCCCTCGCCACGGGCGCGGTCGACCTGCAGACTCTCGACGTCTGCCGGGACGACCTCGCGCCGACCTTCGAGCTGTTCGGACCCGAAGTCGTGTTCCACCTGGCCGCGCAGATCGACGTCCGGAACAGCGTCACGGACCCGATGCACGACGCGGAGGTCAACATCCTCGGCACCATCCGCGTCGCGACGGCGGCGGCCGCGGCCGGAGCACGCAAGATCGTCTTCACCTCGTCCGGTGGGTCCATCTACGGCACCCCGGAGGAGCTGCCCGTCTCGGAGGCGACACCGGTCCGGCCGATGTCGCCGTACGCGTGCGGGAAGGTCGCGGGCGAGAACTACCTGGAGAGCTTTCGCCTCCTCCGTGGCCTGGACTGTTCGCACATCGCACCGGCCAACGTGTACGGTCCCCGCCAGGATCCACATGGAGAGGCAGGCGTGGTCGCAATCTTCGCTCGCGAGATGCTGGCCGGCCGGCCGACGACGCTGTTCGGCGACGGCGGCAACACCCGCGACTACGTCTTCGTCGACGATGTCGTCACCGCATTCGTCGCCGCTTCGGGCAGCGTTGGATCGGGCATGCGCTTCAACATCGGGACGGGCACAGAGACAAGCGACCTGGAACTGAATCGCCTTGTCGCCGACGCCACGGGCGCGACCGCTGCGCCGATCTGGAAGCCCGAACGACCCGGCGACGTGCGCCGTTCCGCACTCGATGCAGGACGTGCCCGTCGGGTCCTCGGCTGGCAGCCTGCCGTGGGCCTCGACGCGGGGGTTGCGCGCACCGTCGAATACTTCCGTCGGTTCGAGTCGACCCTGCCGGTCGCCGGATGAGGTTCGCGTGACCGACCGCTCCACCGTCCGCGTCGCACATCTGGACGTGATGCACAGCCACGCCCGCGCCACCACGATCGTCGGCCCGGTCGACCTGCCGCCCGCCGACGTCGTCGCGGACCGGCTCGCCGCGATGACGGCTGCCGGGCCCGATGCTCGACTGGGGCTGCGACCGTCGACCCGAACGAACCGCTGGGTGTTCGACCCGGTGGCGCACCGGCCGGTCGTCACGACGATGGACGCGCCGGCGTCGCCGATGGATCTCCTCGACATCGACGTCGACTCGACCGGAGCGGCGGAGGCGCGGCCGACGAGTGTCGTGCTGGCAGGCGACTACCTGCGCACCGACCACAATCACGGCCTCGGGGAGGTCGCGTTCACCCTGCTGTTGCACGGGGTGGTCCTGGGCACGATCGACCCGTCGGATCCGAACGTGTGGCGTCCCGCTCGGCGCCGAGGCAACGGGATCGCGACCGCGGCGCTGCGCACCTTCGGGTCGGACCCGCGGCGGCTCTGGGCGCTGCGAAGTTCTCTGTCACGCGCGGACGCAGCGACGACGATCGCGCACACACCGCTCGCTGGACCCGATCCCGTTGCGGCGCAGCAACCGTGGACCCCCGATCGCACTGCCGTGTTCTCGCGGATGCCGCCGGAGACGGTGGCGCAGCTGCGCGCCTGGCGCGACAACGACGCTCCGGGGACGTCGATGTTCGCGGTGGTCGCTGCGGCACTGCATCGCGGACTCCGGTCCGCCGGACTGGACGTCGACGATGTGGCGACGGTGACGCTCGACGTCCGCAAGTACCTGGCGGACGGTCACGTTCCGCTCGCCAACTTCGTCTCGGGTCTGGAGTTCGACCTGGGCCCGCGCCCGACCCCGCGGAGGATCCACGGCATGGTCGCCACCGCGGTGGCCTCGGGGCGACCGGTGGCAAATGTGGCACTCAATTCCGCGCGGACCCGGGTCGGCCTGCTCACCGGCAGGCCGACTGCTCCGGCGACCCGTCCGCGCGCGCCTCGCGCTCGACTGCTGTTCTCGAGCCTGGGGAAGGTCCCCCGGCAGGGCGCAATCCCCTGGCGTGGGACGGCGGATCCGTTCTACATCGTTCACAACGACCCGACCGGCCCGGAGGGAATCACGGTGTCCTGGGCAATGATCGACGGCAGCATGTTCACCGCGGCCTCGTTCCACGGAAACGTGTTCGACCGCGCACAGGTGCAGCGCGGACTCGATTCGGCAACCTCGGACCCCTTGCATCTCCTGCGGTGACCCGGTTCCCCTGACACACCCGCCCGTCCCGTAGGATAGGCAAGCCTTCCCTATCCTGGGGCCTGGCTGCACCTTGACGATCCCGGAGTTTCGCCTTGGCCTCGACGACCCGCCCCGACCCCGGGGTCGCCATCATCATCTGCTGCTACACGCTCGACCGTCTCGGCCTGCTGACCACGGGCATCGACGCGGCCCGCGACCAACTCCGTGACGGCGACGAGCTGATCGTCGTCGTCGACCACAATGCGGAACTCGAGCGCGAACTCCGGACCCGGTTCCGTGACTCCGTCACCATCGTCGCCAACGCGCACGACCGTGGACTGTCCGGCGCCCGCAACACCGGCGTCGCCGCCGCGACCGCGGAGATCGTGGTCTTCCTCGACGACGACGCCGCACTTCGGCCGGACGCGCTCGACGCGGCGCGGGCATCATTCGCCGACAGGTCCGTCGTCGCGGTCGGCGGTGCGGTCGTCGCGAACTGGGCATCCGGTCGGGCGCCCGCGTGGTTCCCCGAGGAGTTCGGGTGGGTCGTCGGCTGCGACTACCGCGGACTACCCGCCGACGGCGCCGAGATTCGCAACCCCATCGGTGCCGCCATGGCCGTACGCCGGGCCGAACTCCAGAAGGTCGGCGGCTTCTCCGACCGCCTCGGCCGAGTGGGTGCCGTTCCCGCCGGGTGCGAGGAGACCCTGATGGGCATCGAACTGCGGCAACAGTTTCCCGGGTCCCGGATCGTGCGGGTCACGGGGTTCGCCGTCGACCACGCCGTGCCCGACACCCGGGCAACGCTGCGGTACTTCACGAGCCGCTGCCGACACGAGGGACGGTCCAAGGCCGTCCTGTCGGGCATGGTCGGCGCCGACGCGGGACTGGCCGCCGAGCGCAGTTTCGTGGTGCGCACCCTGACCACCGGCGCGCTGCGCTATCTCGGGCGGACGGTCACCGGACAGGGCCTGGCCGCGCTGAGCCGGCTGGCGGTACTCGTACTCGGGCTCCTGGTGACGGCGGGCGCGACCGCGGTCGGTGCCGCCCGCCTACGCACACGGCGACCCGAATCCCCCACGCAGGCACCGGAACTTGCTGAATCCGACACCGCGATCAGCGAGGACGAGCTCGTGACGGTGGTGATCCCCACCGTCGGACGCGCGTCTCTCGTCGACACCGTCCACTCGATCCTCGCGCAGGACCACGGCAACATCGAACTGCTCGTGGTCGACAACCGTCCGCACCGCGGTGACGCCGCGCGCATCGTCGCAGGTATCGACGACCCCCGCATCCGGGTGCTCGACCAGCCGGTTCCCGGAGTGTCCGCGGCCCGCAACCTCGGGCACCGCACCGCCGCCGGGCGCATCGTGGCGTTCACCGACGACGACGCGCTCGCCGACCCCAGCTGGCTCTCCCGAGCGGTCGCCAGCTTCCGTGCGGACCCGGTCGGCGTGGTCGGCGTGGTGACCGGCCGGGTCCTGGGCACCGAGACCACCAACCGGGTCCAGGAGTGGTTCGAGGAGGCGAAGGTCTTCGACAAGGGTGAGATTCCGACGGTGTGGACGCTGCAGCCACACGCGATCGAGCCGGAACTCGGAGAGTTCGGCCCCCGCGGTCCGTTCTTCCCCTACACCGCGGGAGAATGCGGTTCGGGCAACAACATGGTGTTCCGGTCGTCCGCACTCGCCTCCATCGGGGGGTTCGACGAACGCCTCGGCACCGGCACCCCGACGCGGGGCGGCGAAGACCTCGACGCCTTCCGGTCCGCCATCCTGCGCGGCTGGTCGATCGCCTACAACCCGAATGCCGTTGTCCGCCATTACCACCGCGACAACATGGCCGAGCTCCGGGCGCAGAGCTACGGCTACGGCACCGGCATGGCGGCAGGCCTGACCAAATTCGTCGTCTCGGGCAATCCGGCGCCGATCCTGACGCGACTGCCCCGCGGCATCCACATGCTGCTGTCCCCGAACTCCACGAAGAACGCGGACTTCCCCAGCGACTGGCCCCTTCGGCTTCGCGCACTCGAGGCGTGGGGATACGTGACGGGCCCCGCGCTGTTCGTACGCAGTCACCTCGTCACACGCCGATCGGGGGCGCGCCGATGACCACCGACACCGCCGTCCCCCGGGTGACCGGAACCTCCTCCCACACCGCGGCATTCGGGTGGAATCCGCGGTCCGCGCTGATTCTCGGCGGCGCCGTGTCGGTGGCAATGCTCGCACTGAACCTGCTCGTCGCGATCGGCGCATCGGACCTGCTTCCGGAGCCGCTACGGCTCCTCGTCGCGCTCGCGGGTGCCGTCCTGGTGCCGGGCCTGCCCGTCGTGGTCGCGTTGCGGATCCCCGGTCGCGCACTCGCCGCCTCACTGACCGTCTCCGTCTCGCTGGCCATCGTCATCCTCGCGGCGCAGTTCACGATCGTCGCGGAGTGGTGGAGTCCACTGACGGTCCAGACACTGATCGCGATCGGATCACTCATCGGTTGCGTGGCGGCCGGGAGGAGCCTCCCGCGGCGCTACACGGTTCCTCGCGGCGCGTTGCAGTACCTGCGCACCGCGACCCGTGCTCGCCTGCAGCCGCTCGGAGCGCTCCTGGCTGCGCTGCTGCTCTTCGTGGTCGCCGCGCGGCAACTGGACTTCCTCGGCTCCGGGCACTTCGGCATCGTCACGCAGGTCGGAGTGGTGTTCTGGCTCGGATTCGCAGTTCTGTCCGCCACGATCGTCCACACGCTGACACGCAGCCGTGTCGACCACGTGGTGATGGCGGCGTCGACTGTCGTCCTGCTCGCGTACACGACGATGCTGGTACCGGTTGCCAGCGGCGAGACCTCGGTTCCCACCGCCTTCGTGCACCGCGGGTTCATCACGAGCATCGCCGAATCCGGACACCTCCCGAACGGCATCGACGCGCGGTTCAGCTGGGCCGGATTCTTCTCGGCGGGCGCGCATCTGGTGACGGTGGCCGAGCTGCAGGACGTCACCGTTCTCCTCGCGTGGTCGACACTGTTCATGGGTGCGCTCCTCGCGTTCCCGCTGTACGCGATCGCCATCTCCGTCACCGGCCGGGCCCGACTCGCGTGGCTGTCGGTCGTGCTGTACCAACTGTTCAACTGGTACCAGCAGGACTATTTCGCTCCGCAAGCCGTCGCGCTGGTCTTCTACACGACGATCGTCGCGACGCTGTTGTGGCAACTGCGACGCTCACCGCTCCCCCGGATCGAGCCCGGGTTCCTCCGGTTCGTTCTCGATGCGCCGCGTCGGACTCCCGGCCTGGTCCCCGGGTTCGGCACCGCGCGCACGCTCGCGATCGGCGCCGTGCTCCTGCTGTTGATCGTCGCGAACGTGGTGTCCCACCAGATCACACCGATCCTGGTCATCATCGCCCTCGCCTTCTTCTCACTCTTCGGCGTCACCCGGTACCGAACGCTGTGGCTCGCCGCGGGACTCGTTTTCGCGGCCTGGTTCAGCTACGGCGCCACCGACTTCTGGTTCGGTCACCTGCAGTCGATCTTCGCCGAGATCGGGCAGGTGGGCTCGTCCGTGAACCGTGGCGTCAGCCAACGACTTTCCGGCGACCCGACCTATCAGCAGATGCAGTACCTGCGGATGGGCGCGTCGGGTCTGTTCGTGGCCGTCGCCTTCGTCGGGTGGCTCTTCGCCCGTGGACGCCGAACCTGGCTCGTGGCGGGCGCCTTGTGCGGGGCACCGTTCGCCCTGGTGCTGCTGCAGAGCTACGGCGGCGAAATGATCATTCGTTGCTTCGTTCTCGCGTCCCCGGTACTCGCTCCGTTCGCGGCGATCGCGGTCGCTCACGCGGTTCAGGCCCTACGGAAGCGCGCCGGCTCCCGAACCGCCACTCCCGCCGGGGGCTGGGTGCCGGTCGTCGCGGGGACGCTTGCGCTGGTGACGCTGGGCGCGCTCCTGACCACGAACCGAGGCCTGAACACCTCGTTCGAGGCGTCGACGCGCGAACAGGTTGTCGTGTCCGACGAGTTCGTCGCCGCAGTCCCGGCCGGATCGACCGTCATGGCGTGGTCGTACGCGCCGCACACCAACGGAGTTCGCCGCACCCTCGACCCCCTCGGGCCCAAGTTCTCGTTCATCGACAGTGACGAGTGCATGCGGGATCTCTCAACCTGTGCACTCGAACGCAGCCCGTCCTATCTGTACACGACCAGCCAGGGAACCGGCATGCTGCGACTGCAGTACGGCCTGTCCGAGGAGTACCTCGACACCCAGGTGGACGAGCTCGTCTCGTCCGGTCTGTACGTGCCGATGGTCGACGGCAACAGCATCACCGTCCTCCGCCGCTTCGATTCCGCCGCCATCGAATTCGAGTGATCATGACCCTGACCGTCCTGTTCTTCGTCCTGTCCGCCGTCCTGCTGCTCGTGAGTGTCGCCCTGCGCGAACGCGACGTGCCGGACACCGGCGCCATCGGCAGGAAGCCGTCCGCGCACATCGTCTCCGTCGCCCTCGCGGTGTGCGTGGCGACCGCGGCAGCCATGACCTTCGTTCGACTGATCGCCCTCGCCGGATGACGCGTCGCCCTCTGCGCGCACGTCGGACGGCGCGGGCCGTGGCCGCGGCGCTCGCCGCGGCCGCCTGCACGTCCTGCACGATCCCGACGAACAATCCGACCGGCCGACTGGGAGCCGCGCCCGCATCCGACGTCTGCGGCGAGAGTGCGATTCCCGGCGAGATCCCCGTTCCCGTCGGTGATCTGCCGGGGTGGACGCAGATCTTCACCGACGACTTCGACCGGTGCGAACTCGGCGGCAAGTGGAGTTCCTACAGTGGGCAGCCGGGTGGAAACCCGAACAGCTGGTGGGACGGGTCGATGGTCGAGGTGGCGGACGGCGCACTCACGCTGAAGTCCGAACGCACCGCCGACGGGTGGATCACCGGTGGGGTCTCCAACTATCCCGTGACGCAGCAGTACGGCCGGTGGGAGATCCGGCTGCGCGCCGACCGCAGTGACGACATCTCGTATCACATGCTCTTGTGGCCACAGCGCGAGAAGTGGCCACCGGAGATCGACTTCGCCGAGTCCGCGAGCGGGGAGCGCACGCAGATGGACGCGTTCGTGCACTGGGTCGATGCGAGCGGCGAGAACCGGAAGTCCCATGGCTTCGTCTCCGGCGACTTCTCGGAGTGGCACACGGTCGGGGTCGAGTGGGGGCCGGGAATCATCCGCTATCTGCTCGACGGTGCGGTGTGGGCCGAGGTCCGTTCGGACGTCATGGTTCCGGACCAGCCAATGTGGCTAGGGCTGCAGGCCGAGGCCGGCGCCTGCGAGCGTCGTGCGGACTGGGGTATCACACCGTGCTCCGAGACGAGCCCGTTGCGTCCGGACAGTGTGGACGTGGAGATCGACTGGGTGGCGGTGTACGCGCCGGAGAAGTCACAGCTGGACGCGATGAGCAACGGCACGATCGCGCCGGCGCCGAATGCCGTTCAGATGACCGAGGCCGGCTGAACGCCCCGCGGTTCACTGCCGAGTGCACGTACTGCCCTGGTCAGCGGAACGATGAGCACCACCGCCGACACCGTCTCCGCGACGATGTAGGCCCAGCCCATCGCAGCCAGACCGTGATCGTCGATGAGGGCGATGCTCAAGCCGAGGACCAGCGCCGCGTTGACGACCTGGACCACGATCGCCAGTCGTAGCCGCCGACGCACGCGGGCGACGGCGTTGTAGGCGAATCCCACGATCGCGGGGATCAGCGCGATCGCGGCGAGCCGAAGGAGCGGAGTTCCGGTGTCCGCGTAGTCGTCTCCGACGATGCGGAGCAGTACCGGCGCCACGACACCGAACAGGACGACGCCCCCAGCCGTGACCACCGCGAGGACGATCAGGAATCGCCGGGTCAACGCACGGACCTGGCCTGGGTCGGCGGCGACGCCGGCGACGTACGGCCCCATCAGGACGGTCATCAGCACGAGCACTGCCGATACGAGCGACCAGGCGATCGCGAAGTAGGCGTTGTGGTCGGCACCCATCTTGGCGACGACGATCAACGGAAGCATCAGCGGTGCAAGTGACCCCACGACATAGATGCCGTAGGAGCCGGCGAGGAAGGACCCCATCTCCCGCCGACTCGGCAGCTGGGAGGGGACCTGGGAGATCTCCGGGCGGCGCAGTCGGCGTGCGACAGCGACGCCGAGTACGGCGGCCCCGATCAGGGCGGGCACCGTCCAGCTCCAGATGATCGCCAGCCGGGACGCGGTGAATGCGAGGACAATCGCGGCGACCAGTTTGACCACGGCATGCGCGACGTTCTTGGTTGCCGCCCATCCCGCTTCGCGCAGGCCGACCGAAGTGTGGTCGAGAAGTGCGAACGCCGAGAACACAAGGACGATCAGGGGGAAGGAGGCCGCTTCGAGCGGACTGTCGAACATCTCCTCGGTCGGTCCCCAGAACAGGAACAGCGCGCCGAGGAGGAGTCCGCCGCAGCCGCCGAACACGAATCCGGCGCGTACCAACGTCGATGCTCGGGTGCCTGCGAGGGGCAGGAACCGCTCGAACAGAGCGCCGAGGCTGATGTTGCCGAATGCCGACAGCATGGTGGCGGTGGTGATCACCGCCGATGCGGCACCCACCTCGCGAGCGGGATAGTGGCGCCCGAGCAGTGCCCAGTAGCCGAGGCCGAGGATGCCGGTCAATCCGGCGGACACGGTGAGCGCGAGACTGTTTCGCTCGAGGCTCTTCGTCTTGACACCCGGGGCTGTCGAATCCGGCACGTCGACGGCGATACCGGCGCCGGTGTCGACACCGAGGGAGCCGCTCCCGCCTGCGGCGCGTTCGGCCGGGACGGGGGCGGCTCCGGTGGTCACTGCGTCAGTTCACGCACATCGGCGCGGGCCGATGCCTTGCGGATGTCCTTCGTGGCACGCCAGTGGTTCCATTCCTGCCCGATGGTGCGCAGCACGCGCATGCCGTCGCTGTAGGCGTTGAGGTTGCTGCGCCCGTGCAGTCGCGGCCCCTCGAAGCTGCCGACCTCGACGATGTTGAGCCCGCTGGTGGCGAGGCGGACGTTGATGACGGTTTCGATCTCGAAGCCGTCGCCCCACTGCGCACGCTGGTACTCGATCGGCGGCAGCTCGATCAGCGGAACGTGCTTGCGCCAGAACGCGTTGTAGCCGTAGCACAGATCGGAGAACTGGGTCCGGAAGACCAGGTTCACCAGGCCGTTGAGTCCCTTGTTCCCGACGTTGCGCAGCGCGGTGATGTCGGAGCTGCCCCCGCGGCCGACGAAGCGGCTTCCCTTGGCGAGGTCGGCGCCGCCGACGAGTGCCTCCACGAACAGGGGGATCTCGGCGGGATCGGTCGACCCGTCAGCGTCGATCATCACGATGATGTCGCAGGTCGCGGCGGCGAAGCCACACGCGAGGGCGTTGCCCTTGCCGCCCCGGGTCTGGGTGACGAAGGTGGCCGCAGGCCACAGCGAGCGCGCCACCGCAACGGTGTCGTCCACGGAATTGCCGTCCACGAACACGATCTCGTCGATGCCGTCCGGCATCCGAGAGGCGACGAAGGGAAGGTTCTTCGCCTCGTTCATGGCGGGGATGATGACCGAAACTGTAGGCCTGCCGCCACGACCGGCATCGCCGTCGGCGGGGGGAACGACGGTCGGAACTGCGGGGGTTCCCGGACCGTCCGTCGGTGTTGGGATGCTCACGTCGATGGCTCCAGTTTGTTCACATCAGGGCCGAATCGCACGAAAACCGGCTGCGCCGTTACTCGTTGATCGATCGGGGGTCCCGCAGTTCGTCGAACCGCGAGTTATACAGTAGAAGGTAGGCAAGCCTAAGCAAAGCGCGTCGGCGCCCCCTGTGAGGACTGTCACACCAGACGAAGGGAACCCTCGTGCACACCCAGGTAGCGATCATCGGAGCCGGCCCCGCGGGCCTGACACTCTCCCGCATGCTCCATCTCCAGGGCATTTCCTCGATCGTGCTGGAGAACCGCGATCGGGAGTACATCGAGACCCGAACCCGGGCCGGCGTCCTCGAGCAGCCCACCGTCGCACTGATGCACGAACTCGGAGTAGGCGAACGCCTCAGCACGGAAGGCATGTCGCACAACGGCTTCTATCTTCGATTCGACCGCGCCACCCATCACCTCGACTTCCATCGTCTGGTCGGCGGCCACGCCACGGTGTACGCCCAACAGGAACTGGTCAAGGATCTGGTCGCGAACCGCATGTCCACGGGCGGACCACTCCTCTTCGGCGCCGAGGTGACCGCGATCGAGACGACCGCCGACGGTGCGCGCATCCTCGTCGACCACGCGGGCACACCACTCGAGATCACCGCCGACTTCGTCGCGGGCTGCGACGGCTTCCACGGTGTCAGCCGTGCGCACATCCCGGCCGGTCGACTCCGCGAGCACAGTCGCACCTACCCGGTGGCGTGGCTCGGCATCCTGGCCCGGACCGCGCCGACAACCCCCGAGGGCATGTACTGCGCCCACGAGAACGGACTCTCGGTCCACAGCATGCGCGGACCGCGCATCACCCGCCAGTACCTGCAGGTTCCCGCGGACACCGATCTCGACGACTGGTCGGACGAGCGCATCTGGGACGAGCTGGCACTGCGCAGCGCGAGCGACGACCACCCCGAACTCGAGCGCGGCGAGATCTTCGACCGGTCGGTGGCACCGTTGCGTTCGTATGTGTGCGAGGCGATGCAGGACGGGCGCCTCTTCCTGCTCGGCGATGCCGCGCACATCGTGCCGCCGACCGGGGCGAAGGGCCTCAACCTGGCGGTCTCGGATGCAAGCACCCTCTCCCACGCCCTCGGCGCGTACTTCGCCGCGGGCGATCGATCGTTCCTCGACGCCTACTCCGAGACGTGCCTGCCGAGAATCTGGAAGGCACAACAGTTCTCGTGGACGCTCACCACGACCCTGCACGCACTGAGCGACGACCCCATGGATTGGCAGCTGCGGCGCGCCCGCCTCGGCAGATGGGTGGAATCCGAGGCCGAACAAGCCGCCCTCGGCGAGGTGTACCTGGGCCTGCCGTTCCCGACTCGATGGAACTTCACCGGGTGACGCACTCGACGGCTCGCCCCGACGGTGTGGCGCAGATGCAGCCACCCCCCTATGATCCAGCACGTAGCTTTGTGTAGCCTACCCTAATACTGCGGGACGCCAGCGCGTTCGACCCCGCATGCGCGACGTTCCGATTGGAGTCCGGCCGATGTTGAGTTTCCCCACGACCACACGCGCTCGAGCCATGAGCGGCAAGGGACTTCGACTCTCCCGCATCTCGGATCACGGCACCGGCCGGACCTTCATCGTGCCGATGGACCACTCCGTCACCACCGGCCCCCTCGGCGCCGCCGACCACGCCGACGCCACCGTCCGGACGCTTGCGGACGCGGGCGCCGACGCCGTGATCCTGCACCGAGGTCGCGTCCGCCACGTCGATCCCGCCGTCTTCGCGCGCACCGGACTGATCGTCCACCTCTCCGCAGGCACCAACCGCAGCATGGACCTCAACGCGAAGATCCTGGTCACGAGTGTCGAAGACGCCCTGCGGATCGGCGCGGACGCCGTCAGCATCCACGTCAACGTCGGGTCACCCACCGAACGCGAACAGCTCGCGGACTTCGGCGCGGTGTCGCGGGAGTGCGAACTGCTCGGCATGCCACTGCTCGCGATGATGTACGCCCGCGGACCACTGCGGGCCGACCTGCCGTCGGACTCCGGCGAACTCGCCCACCTCGCCGCCATCGCGACCGACCTCGGCGCCGACATCGTCAAGCTCGACTACTGCGGCGACCCGGACGAGATGCGGCGAGTCGTCGAGTCCTGCCCGATCCCGATCTGCGTCGCAGGCGGACCGAGCACAAGCGATGGCGACGACCACGCGATCGCGCTCGGCGCGGAGATCCTCACGTCCGGTGTGGCCGGATTGAGTTTCGGCCGCAACGTGTTCGAGGCGCGAGACCCGTTCGCAGTCGCATCCGCCCTGGCGCGGCTCGTCCATTCCCCTGCCCCCGCCATCGAGCTCGAAAGCGCCTGACGGCGCCCGATTCACCTCGCGTCACACATGAAGGGAACCCGTCCGAACATGGACAGCACCATCGTCACCGACCAGATCGTCCCCACCGCAGGCGCGGGCGCCGACTCCCGTCGCACCCCCGTCAGCCGCGAGGGTCACTTCGCATGGCTCGACGTGCGTGCGGTGGACGAGGGTCTGCTGCCCGCCGTCGTGCAGGCGGCACTGCACCACCGCATCGACGGCATCCTGTCCGACGATGTCGCCACGTTCGAGGGCCTGCCGCCGACGGTGCGCCGCATTCTCGCCGTCGACGCACCCGTCGCAGAGGACTTCCCCTACGACGCCGTCGACCTCGTGATCCTGTCGAACCGCGGCGACGTGCACTCGAAGCACATCGGCCGCACCCCGGATCGCGGTGTGCACGTGGTGGTCTCGGATGCCCCCACCCTTCAGGAGGCCTGCGAGGTCGTCCGTGAGGTTCCCTGGACCTTGCTGACCTTCACCGATCCGACCAAGATCCCCCTGGAGATCGTCATCGCGGCCGCCGAGAACTCGGGCGGCCGGACGATCACCACCGTCAACGACGTCGAGGACGCCGAAATCGTCAAGCTGGTGCTCGAGCACGGCTCCGACGGACTGCTGCTCGCACCGCGCACCGCCGACGACGTGGTCAAGCTGGCCCGGATCGTCGACCACAAGCTCGAGGGCATGGAGCTCTCCGAGCTCGTCGTCACGAAGGTCGAACACATCGGCATGGGCGATCGCGCCTGCATCGACACCTGCTCGCTGCTCGAGCTGGACGAGGGCTGCCTGATCGGCTCCTTCTCCACCGGGATGTTCCTGTCCTGCAGCGAGACCCACCCTCTTCCGTACATGCCGACCCGTCCGTTCCGGTGGAACGCGGGCGCCGTGCACTCCTACGTGCTCGGCCCCGACAACCGGACCCGCTACGTCAGTGAACTGCAGGCGGGCTTCCCGATCCTCGCGGTCCGCACCGACGGCAGTGTCCGGGAGGTCCGCATCGGGCGTGTCAAGATCGAGAAGCGCCCGCTGATCTCGATCACCGCCGTCGCCCCCAACGGCAAGAACGTGAACGTCATCGCGCAGGACGACTGGCACGTGCGCCTCCTCGGCCCCGGCGGCTCGGTCAACAACGTCACCGAACTCACCCCCGGCGACGTCCTGCTCGGCTACGTCCCCACCGAGGCCCGTCACGTCGGACTGCCGATCACCGAGTTCTGCGACGAGCGCTGACCGACCATGCCCAGCACGCCCGACATCCTGTGGTACATCGGGGCGAACGACGGTGAGGTGCCGTGGGATCCGCGGCACCGCTTCGAGCCGTCGTTCGCCGCGCTGCGCGAGCAGGCCCGCACGTTGGACCGTCTCGGTTTCCACGGCGCCCTGACCACGGCGAGGGAGGCGATCTCGCTGGTGGCCGACACCGAACGGCTCCGGTTCGTGGTCCCCGAGTACCCGGGCGTGAAGCCGCCGGTGCTGTTGGCCGAGGAGGCACAGGTCTTCGACCAGTACTCCGGTGGCCGACTGATCTACAACCAGGTGAACGGCGCCGACCCGGTGCTCGCCCGCTACGGCAGCTTCCACTCCAAGGCCGAGCGATACGCGGTGTCGGAGGAGTACTGGAAGCTGGTCAGGCGGCTCTACCTCGACGACACCGACGGCTACGAGGGCACGTATTTCGGCTACGGACCGCGCTACAAGCCCGCGATCGCCGGCCCGCGCCAACCCGGTGGCGTCCCGGTCTGGGGCACGGGCGCGTCCCCCGAGGGCATCGCGCACGCCGCGCAGGTGCTCGACGCGTACCTGATGTTCATGAGCCCCGAATCGGCGATGGACGCACTGTTCACCAAGGTCCGCAAGGCATCTGCCGATGCCGGCCGCGAGATGAGGTTCGGCGTGCTCGCCAGCGTCGTCGTCCGCGAGACCGAGAGCGCGGCGTGGGAACGCTTCGAATGGCAGCTGTCCCAGACGTCACCGGAGTCGGTGCTCGCCACGGCCGACCGCAACCTCACCAGCTTCGGCTTCCCACCTCTCGCGGATCTGACATCGGAGGATCGTCAGGTGCAGGCCCGGATCGACGCGCTGCGCGCCGGGCGACTGCCCACCCGCGCCGAGCTCGAGTACGCGCCCAACATGGCCGCCGGGCTGACCACATGGACCGGTGCGGAGCCGCCGTTCGACGTGGCGGGCAAGGGCACGGGCAACTATCTGGTCGGCAGTGCGGACCAGGTTGCGGACCGCATCCTCGGCATGAGCGAGAATCTGGGCATCGACATCTGGATCCTGTCGGGGTGGCCACTGATCGACGAGGCGAAGTACGTCGCGGACCTGCTGTTCCCGCGTCTCGGTGTCACCACGACACCCGACGTGTGAGGTTGCCGTGCCCGATCCCGCAATGACGCCCATTCACCCGGCGACGCCCCAGCTCGCACCGCCGCGTGGCCACGAGCCGTTTCCCGTTCCGTGGATGTCGATCCGCGACCGATTCGACGTGGTCGCGGACTCGCTGCCCGAGCAGACCGCGGTCGTGTGCCAGGGCGAGCACATCACCTACTCCGAGTTGCGGGAGCGTGCGCTCGGCGGGGCGCGGGCACTCGTCAAGTCACGCAAGGGTGTCCGCCGCCCGATCGCGATCGACACCGAGTGCACACTCGACTGCGTCGTCGCGATCGTGACGGTGCTGGTGTCCGGGTACCCGCTCGTGCTGCTCGACTCGCAACTGCCCGAGCAGCGACGTATCGAGATCATCACCCGCAGTCACGCGGCGCGCTTCCGGCCGTCCGAACTGGCCGCGCTGCCGTCCTCGCCCGGCACGCCCCTGCACTCGGGCGCCCCGACGGACACCGCCGTGTTGCTCTTCACGTCGGGATCGACCGGGAAGCCGAAGGCAGTGCGGCAGGGACAGCGTCTCTGGCTGAACCAGGCCGCCGATTTCCACACGACGCTCGGAACGGGCGCATCGGATCGGGTCGGGATGGCGCTGCCCATCAGCTTCGGCGGCGGACTCGACGTCGTGATGACCTCGCTGCTCAACGGCGCCACACTGCACTTCCTCGATCCCCGCGAAGTGGGTATCGACGCCATGCCGCACTGGATTTCGGGCGAGCGGCTGACCACCCTGCACGCCACCCCGTCGCTGCTGCGAGCCGTGATGACGGCGTGCACGGACACGCCGGCCCTGTCGGACCTCCGCCTCGTCACCACCTGTGGGGAGGCCGTGCACGGCGCCGACGTGACCCGGCTGCGGGCGCTGCTCGGCCCGGATGCCTCGTACTGCAACCTGTCCGGGTCGTCGGAGACCGGCAACCTCGCGTTCAACGCGTTCCCTCCCGGACGCCCCGTCCCGGACGGTGTGTTGCCCGTGGGGGTGGTCGCCGCGAACAAGACCGTCCGCCTGCTCGGGCCGGACGGCGCACCGGTCGGCCCGGGCGAGGTCGGCCAGATCGTCGTCGAGTCCGACTACCTCGCGGAGGGGTATTTCGTGGACGGGTTCGGCCCCGGTCCCCTCGACGACCGGTTCGGTACCTCCGACCATGGCGTTCGCTCCTTCCGCATGGGCGATCTGGGCCGCTTCGACGACGACGGAATCCTGCACCTGGTGGGTCGCGGAGACGACGCCGTCAAGATCCGCGGGTATCTCGTCGAGCCGTCGGAGGTCGAGTCGGCGCTGCGCAAGATTCCTGCCGTCGAGGACGCCGTCGTCGTCGCCAGGAAGTCGGACAACGGTTCCACGGCCCTCGTCGGCTACGCGGCTCTCGCCCACGGCGATCGGGCGCCGTCGGCGGCCGATCTCCGATGCGAACTGCGGAACCTGTTGCCGGACTGGATGGTTCCCACGAACATCGTCCTGATGCCGACCCTGCCCCGAAACGAGCGAGGGAAGGTGGACCGCACGGCCCTGCCGGATCCCACGCCCCGCGCTTCGGTGGTCCCGCCGCGCAGCGGTACCGAGACGACCGTGGCCGCGTTGTGGTCCCAGATCCTCGGCGTCGACCCGATCGGCAGGGATGACGACTTCGTTTCGCTCGGCGGGGATTCGCTGCAGACCCAGCAGATGCTCACCCGGGTCGAGGAGCGTTTCAACGTCCAGTTCTCGTCGGCGACGCTGGCCGGTTTCCCGACCCTTCGGCACTTCTCCGCGCACCTCGACGGCACGAACTCGGGTGCGGCCGCCGCCACCTCGGTACTCGTTCCGCTCAGCCCGGACGGCGTCGGCAGACCCGTGTTCGCGTTCGCCGGCGCCGGATCGACCGCGTTGGCGCTGCTCCCTCTGGCGCGCGAGTTGAGCAGGCCCGTCCACGGCCTGCAGGCCCACGGACTCGAGAGCCGGGGACTTCCGGACTGGACGGTCGCGGCGGCCGCGCGCCGATTCCTCACGGAGATCCGCCGAGTCCAGCCGCACGGGCCGTACGCCTTCGTCGGGCATTCGCTCGGCGGCGTCATCGCCATGGAGGTCGCCCGACTGCTCGAAGCGGACGGGCACCACGTCCAGATCGTGGTCTGCCTCGACACGATCCTCGGCGGGCCACTGTCGGAGGGCGGACCCGACCTGCCTCGCACCGCGAGCACCCGACCCGCCGTCGACGGACCGGCTCCCAGCCGCGTCGCACTGTGGCGCACCCGTTTCCGGCTACTCACGGCGGGCATCGTGCCCCGTCCCGCCCAGAAGCAGTGGGACCTCTTCCACGAGCTGGGCAGGCGGGTGGCATTGCTGCACAAGCTCCAGCCGTGGCACGGACGGGTCGCGGTCGTGATGGCCGAAGACAACCCCGACGAGCCGTCGTGGTGGTCGATCATCGCGCCGAACGTCGTGTCGGTGGACCGGGTGTCGGGCGATCACGTCGGGATGCTGCGCGCGCCCCATGTCGCGCGGACCGCAGCACTGGTCCGCACCGCCCTGGGGGACAGGACATGACGCACCGGCACGCGGTGCTGGTCCTCGCACATCACCAGCCACGCGTGCTGGCGTCGCTGCTCGAGTCGCTGCGCCACCCGGCGATCGACGTGTACGTCCACGTGGACGCGAAGTCGGACCTCACGCCCTTCCTCTCCGCGGCCCCGGAGCGCGACGGACTGACCTACCTCCACGAGCGACGCACCGTGTCCTGGGGCGGATTCAGCATTGTCGAGGCGACACTGGATCTCATTGCCGCAGCACAGGCTTCGGGGCAGGGCCACGTACGTTTCTCCCTGCTGTCGGGCGCCGACCTGCTGATCGCCCCACTCGACGACGTGCTCGCGGCGTGGTCGACGGACACCGAGTTCCTGCGCGTCGACCATCGGCTCACGGGACCGGGTTCGCAGCGCGGCCACGTCGTCGCGCGCCGGCACTTCGCGGACCGTTCCGGCCCCGTGTGGGCCCGCCTGTCCGGGCGGCTGCCCCGACGGGTCGACGACACGATCCCACTGGTGCAGGGCTCGATGTGGTGGTCGCTGACTCCGGCCGCGATCGCGGAGGTCACCGGATTCCTGGCCGCGCACCCGCAGTGGCTGCGATTCCACCGGCACACCCTGTGCCCCGACGAAGTCGTCTTCCACTCGATCGTCGCGGCCTCGCCGCTCGCCGACCGCATCGCCCAGCACGTCGACCGCGAGTCCGACATCGCCGCATACCTCGCGCATCCGCTGCACGGAATGCACCACATCGACTGGTCGGATCGTCAGGCCGTCAACCCCCGCACGTTCACCGCCACCGACGAGGCCGAGTTGCGTCGCTCCCCCGCGCTGTTCGCGCGCAAGGTCGACGACTCGGGGCTGGCACTCATCGACGCATTCCGTTCCTCCGAACCGGTGACGCCGTGATCCGCGTGCCGAAACGTCTCGCCACGGCTAGCCTCGAATCCAACGCCGCGGCCCTGATGGTGTCATCGGTGGCGACGGGTGCGCTCGGATTGGTGTACTGGGCTGTCGCGGAACGCTTCTTCGACACGTCGGAGGTGGGCCGCGCTTCCGCGGTGATCAGCACGGCAACCATGCTGGCGTCGGTGTCGTGTCTGTCCCTCGGCGGGGCGTACCAGCGGTTCCTGCCGCTCGCGGGGCGTTCCTCCACCCGGCTGATCGTGGGCGGCCTGACCCTGACCTCCACTGTGGCACTGCTGCTCGGCACCCTGTTCCTGGCGGTGAATCCGTCGAACTCACGACTGTTCACGTCCACGACCGAGCTCGTGCTGTTCCCTCTGATCGTGGTGGCCTTCGCCGTGTACGCCCTGTCCGATCCGATCCTGACCGGACTACGGCTCGCGAAAGCCGTGGCGGTCAAGAACATTGCGCTGTCGGTGCTGAAGATCGTGCCCGTCGTCGTACTCGCGGGGACGGGTTCGGCTCTGGCGCTGACGGGTTCGTGGGCGGTGCTGGCGTTCGTCGTCACCGCGGCGGCGGTCGTCCACATGCTGCGCACCGGGGTCCGTGGCCGCGAACACACCGACCCGCAGCTGCCGCCGACGCGGGAACTGTGGGCGTTCCAGGGTGTGTACTTCACCATGACGCTCGTCGTCACCGTGACGCCGCTGGTGCTACCGCTGATCGTGGTCGCGCAGCTCGGCACCGAGCAGAACGCGTACTTCAATCTGGCGTGGACGATGTGCTCGGCGGTCGGGCTGCTCCGCAGCTCCGTCGGTTCGGCGTTCATCGTCGAGGCATCGGCACCGGACGCCGACCGGGCCGCCCTGCTCCGCCGCCTGGTGAAGATGCTCGGCGCGGTGGCCGTGGTCTCCGCTGCCGGGTTGGCGGTCGGCGGGCCGCTGGTCCTGTATGTGGTGAGCCCCGACTACTTCCACGCCGCGGCCGGTCTGGTGGTGGTGATGGCGGTGGACTCGCTCGTCGGCACCGTCGTCATCCTGTACTTCCTCCTCGCCCAGATCCTGCGCCGGCTCCGGCTGATGTTGGCGATCCAGGTGGTCATCGTCGTCACCACCCTCACTGCGACGCTGCTCCTCGTCCCTCGGCTCGGCCTGATCGGTGTCGCGTGGGGTTCCCTCTCCGCACAGATCATCGCCCTGCTCATCCTTGCGCTGCCTCTACGCCGAGCGGTCTCCGAGATCGCTCGCCCTTCCGGCAAGCCCCTCGGCCTCGTCCCGGAATCCATCGCCGCCAGGTAGTCCGGGGCCCGCGCCGGGCCCGACGGCGTTCCACCTCTCCGTGCCGCAGCAGGTACCAGACTCAGCGTTCCTTAAGCATTCCCTAAGTAAGGTTTACCTCAGTCAACAAGCTTGGCTCACCAACTGCGTAGGGCGCGTGGGGACAACCCGGCGCCGCGCACGATGTCGATCACACGCCGCGCCGCAGAGGCAGCGCGGTGCCCAAATCCGAAGGGACCCACGATGGGTGTTTCACGCAAGCTGGCCGGCGCCGGTGTCGTTGCCGGACTCTCCGCTCTTGCTCTCGTTGCCAGCCCCGCGCTGTCGTCGGCTCAGGTCACCGGCACCTGGACCGCGACCGTGTCCGGCTCACAGATCACCACCACGGTCACCGGCCTGAAGACCACGCTGCCGTTCAACTACTGCGAGGGCTACGTGTACCGCGGCGACGCCACCGCCTTCGACCGGGCCAACATGGTCCAGGAGTTCCTCATCACGGGCACGGACATGGTGAAGGACCAGGTTCTCGCCGGCGTCGCCGGTTCGGGTACCTCGACGGACCTGGCCACGGGCGAGTACTGGGTGGTCACCAAGTGCAAGGAGATCGGCGACACCGGCTACCAGGTCGTCGGCACGCCCAGGCTGGTCGCGGTCACCGACGGGTCGACTGCTCCCGAGTCCGGCAGCGTCGAGGACATCTTCAGCCAGTTCGGCAGCTAGTCTGCGGGTTTCGTGATCCGGGTGCGGTCGGCGGGCTGCAGCCCGCCTGCCGCACCCGTCATCGTTGCCGGTTCTACGCTCGCCGTGCCGGCGTTCCCGCTGCGCCGCGGCCGGGCATCGGTTCTCGTTCGACGTCGATCCAGCATGGCGAGACTTGGGATTGACGGACCCCGCGTAGCCCTGCCGGCGGCAGGATTGGCGCCGCTCTTTGTCGCATCAGTGCTGGTAGCGGGACGATTCGGACATTTCAGTCGACCTCGATATCGGCTCGGGCTACGTGTGCCGCAAGTGCTAGGTTCCCAGTAACAAAGGTTCGCCTAGCCTGACTCGGGCCCGGGCGGCTCCGCATTCGGAATCGAGGGTTGCTGTGCTTGCACTCGCCGCCGACGCCACGGCGCCGGGGATCGCGACCCAACTGTTCGGCAGCGGCCTGATCGGCCTTCGAGAAGGCCTCGAAACCGGCGTCGTCGTCATGATCCTCGTGGCGTTCCTGGTCAAGTCCGAGCGCCGCGACGCACTGAAGTGGGTGTGGCTCGGTGTCGGTACCGCGATCGCGATGGTGGCCGTGATCTTCGCCGCCATCCACTTCGGTACCTCGACCGTCACCGGAACCGCGGCAGAGCTGATCAGCGGCATCGCCTCCCTCGTGGCGGTCGCGATCGTCACCGCGATGGTGCTGTGGATGCGTACCGCAGCGGCCACCATCTCGGGCGACCTGAAGGACAGTCTCGGCAAGGCACTCGCGATCGGCCCGCTCGCGGTCGCGGCGATGGCGTTCTTCGCGGTCGGCCGCGAAGGCGTCGAAACCGCTCTGCTCCTCGTCGGCTACGCCGAGAACGCGGGAAACAGCGTCTGGCCGCTGATCGGACTCCTGCTCGGCATCGGGGTCGCGGCGGTCCTGACGGTGCTGCTGTACTTCGGCGCGGTCCGGATCAACTTCGCGAAGTTCTTCAAGTACACCGGGGTGTTCCTCGTGGTCGTTGCCGCGGGAATCCTGGCCTACGGCGTCCGGGCTCTGCAGATCGCCGGGTGGCTGCCCGGCGGAACCAACTTCGCCTTCGACGCATCCTCCTGGTTCGACACGTCCAGCTGGTACGGAACGGTGCTCCAGGGCATCTTCAACTTCCGCCCCGACCCGACGGTCCTCCAGGTCGTCGCGTGGGTTGCCTACATCGCCATCGTGCTCCCGCTGTTCCTGCGTCCGGTCAAGAAGCCGTCCGCGGCGCCGACGGCCTCCGAAACCTCCGACCTTCCCGCATAACCCGAAAGGCACCTCCTGTGCGTCGATCCACTCCCGCTCTCGCCCTCCTGGCTCTGACGCCGCTCGCGCTTGCCGCGTGCACGTCGAAGTCGGATTCCAGCGCGGACGCCATCGCTGTCACCGCCACCGACACCACGTGCGACGTCGCCTCGAACACCGCGGAAACGGGCAACACCACCTTCTCGATCACCAACAACGGGTCGAAGGTCACCGAGTTCTACGTCTTCGGCGCGGGTGATCGCGTCATGGGTGAGGTCGAGAACGTCGGCCCCGGCCTGACCCGCCAGCTGATCGTCAACCTGACCGAGCCGGGCACCTACCACACCGCCTGCAAGCCGGGCATGGTCGGCGAAGGCATCCGAACGGAATTCACCGTCACGGGCGAGGCCAAGGCCGCGACCGACGAGTCGGGCCAGCTCGCCGAGGCTGCCGCAGGCTACAAGCGGTACGTGACCAGCCAGGTGACCGCGCTGCAGGAGACGGCCGCGAACTTCGTCGCGGCGATCAAGGCCGGCGACATCGAGGCGGCGAAGGCCCAGTTCCCGACCACCCGCACCTACTACGAGCGCATCGAGCCGATCGCCGAGTCGTTCCCCGACGACCTCGATCCTCGACTCGACCTGCGCGAGGTCGACGTCGAGCCCGGCTGGAACTGGACCGGCTTCCACCGCCTCGAGAAGGACCTCTGGGTCTCCGGACTGCAGCCGGACACCAATGCGATGGCCGATCAGCTGACCGCGGACCTGCAGGAACTGGCCGACGGCATCGCCGCCGAGGACTTCGTCGTCGACCCGATCCAGGTCGCGGGCGGTGCACAGACCCTCCTCGACGAGATCTCCCGGACGAAGATCACCGGCGAAGAGGACATCTTCAGCCACACCGACCTGTATGACTTCCAGGCCAACGTGGACGGGTCGCAGGCCGCGATCGCCTCGCTCCG
The DNA here is from genome assembly GCF_005503035.1 of Rhodococcus sp. Q. Classification (NCBI taxonomy): domain Bacteria; kingdom Bacillati; phylum Actinomycetota; class Actinomycetes; order Mycobacteriales; family Nocardiaceae; genus Rhodococcus; species Rhodococcus sp. Q. The sequence goes on along the minus strand of NZ_SCOY01000007.1, from coordinate 150,798 downwards.
CCCGATCATCGACGAGCGGAACCCCGAACTGGGGCAGCGCATCGACCAGCGGTTCGCCGATCTCGATGCGGCCCTCGCGCAGTTCCGTGCCGGCGACGGCTTCGTCTCCTACGACACGGTCACCGAGCCGCAGCGGCAGGAACTGTCGCACAAGATCGACGCATTGTCCGCCGAAGTGAGCCAGGTGCAAGGTGTCGTCGCAGGAGACTGATCCGCAGGGGAACCCCACACCGCCGTCCGGGAAGATCTCCCGCCGAGCGCTTCTCGGCACGGTCGGTGTCGGGGTCGTCGCCGCGGGAGCGGGTGTCGCCGTCGGGCGCCTCACCGCTCCCGAGGACACCTCCGCGAACGGGGACGTCGTCGAGTTCCGGGGCGTCCACCAGGCAGGCATCGTCACCCCCGCCCAGGACCGGATGCACTTCGTCGCATTCGACGTGATCACCGACTCCCGGGACGAACTGGTCGAGCTGCTCAAGACGTGGACGACGATGGCCGAGCGGATGACCGTGGGCGAGGAAGCAGCGCCCGACGGCGCGCTCGGGGCGGGCACCTACACACCGCCGAGCGACACCGGCGAAGCCCTGGATCTGGAGGCCGGCCAGCTGACCCTCACCATCGGCTTCGGCCCCTCGCTGTTCGAGAAGGACGGGGTAGACCGCTTCGGTATCGCCGACAAGCGACCGGCCGCGCTCGTCGAACTGCCCAAGTTCACCGGCGATGCGCTCGAACCCGCCCGCAGCGGCGGCGACATCTGCATCCAGGCGTGCGCTAACGACCCACAGGTCGCGGTGCACGCGGTCCGCAACCTGGCGCGGGTCGGGTTCGGGGTGGTCGCCGTCCGCTGGTCGCAGCTCGGCTTCGGGCGGACCTCGTCGACGTCGACGAGCCAGACGACGCCGCGAAACCTGTTCGGGTTCAAGGACGGAACCCGCAACATCAAGGCCGAGGAGGACGACGCCGTCAACCGGTTCGTCTGGGTGGACCCCGCCGACGATCAGGTGTGGATGGGCGGCGGCTCCTATCTCGTCGCCCGCCGCATCCGCATGCTGATCGAGTCGTGGGACCGCACCGTCCTGCACGAGCAGGAGCGGGTCATCGGACGCAGTAAGGGCACCGGAGCGCCGCTGGGACAGGACGACGAGTTCGACGAACTCGATCTCGATTCCAAGGGCCCCGACGGCCACCTCGTCGACGTCGACGCGCACGTGCGTCTGGCATCGAGGGAGGAACTCGGCGGCATCGAGATCCTGCGCCGCGGATACAACTTCACGGACGGATCGGACGGGTTCGGGCACCTCGACGCCGGACTGTTCTTCATCGCGTACTGCCGCGACCCGCAGAAGCAGTTCGTGCCGATGCAGCAGAACCTGGCGCGGAACGACGCGATGAACGAGTACATCAAGCACGTCGGGTCGGCGGTGTTCGCCGTGCCGCCGGGCGTCGAGGACGGGACCTACTGGGGCTCGACCCTGTTCGGCGGAAGCAGGGAGTCCGCGGGAAATCCCTGAGGACTGCCCCGCTGCACGACAACGACCCCGCACGGCGAAACGGAGTGCGTCACGAGGTGACGCACTCCGTTCACGTTCTGTCCGCCGCGCGGACGAGCATCAGCTTCCGAAGATGCCGAGCACGCTGCCGAGCAGGTCCTTCACGAACGCACCCGGGTCGCTCGATCCACCGGTCGCCGGCGCGCCACCGGTGACGGTGACGCGCACCGAGGCGATCGGGTCCTGGTAGTCGGTGTCGCCCTCTTCCTTGCACTTCGTGCGCACCTGGTACTCGCCCTCAGGGAACACCGCGGACGTGCCGACACCGGACGCGTTGGTCAGGACCTGGCCCGCGACCATCGTGTCGCCGACGACGAGGTAGCTCTGGCCGACCTTCGTGGTCGAGTCCAGGACGGTGGCGTCGGCGCGGTACACGGTGCCCTCGCACTTGACGAACGGCTTGGTGGTGTTCAGGCCGGTGATCGAGGTGGTGATGGTGCCCGCGCCTGCGTTCGCCTGGACCGTCGCGCCACCCGTGATCGCCGCAGATCCGATGGCCGGGTTGACGACGAGGGCGAGCGCCGAGAGGCCCGCGAGGGTTCCGGCCGCGGCAAGGCGGTGCGTGGTGCGAGTAGCCATGAAGTGTGTCCCTTCGATTTGTCGCCGCGCCGACCGCCCCGAACGAGTCCGGCCGGTCCGCGAGGAGCAGCGCGCGGCATCCGTGGTGCGTCGTCGTGACGCCAGGTCGATCATGGCAGGGCAATACTTAGGGGACCCTGAGTAGCGGTCGGGTCCGAGCTCTGCCAGTAGGCTGACCGACCATGACCACCACCTGCACGAGGTCACACTCATGAGTTCGTCGGGCCGTGAACTGTCCCGCCGCGCGTTCGTCGGAGGAGTGTGCGCGGCCGGGTGCCTCGCGGTCGCCGGCTGCGCCGGATCGTCCGAATCGGAGCCGAAGCGGTCGGGCCCGCTCCAGGTCCCCGTCGGAGACGTTCCCGTCGGCGGTGGCGTGGTCCTGCGGGCCGATCAGGTGGTGGTGACGCAGCCCGAACCCGGTGTCTTCCATGCCTTCTCAGCCGTGTGCACCCACGACGGATGCCTGGTGTCCAGCATCGACAAGGGTCTGATCGTGTGCCGATGCCACGGCAGCGCATTCTCCGTCGATGACGGTTCGGTGGTCCGCAGCCCCGCCCAGAAACCGCTGCCGACGCGCGTCGTCGAGCAGACCGGCGACACCCTCACGATCACCACCTGACCTCGGTCCTACGCGCGGGCCACCGCCTCGACCACCTTGCGTCCGGTGAAGCGGAGCGTCTCGAGTCCCGGCTTGCGGAGGACGGCCGACACCGCAGGCCCGGCGACCGCGGCGAACGCCCTCGCCGCGGCGACCGGCCGCGGGCCCTCCGGCCTCGGCAACCACAGCAGGGCTTCGAGCGCATCGTCGGACAGTGGCCGGCTGCCGACCGCAAGCGCATGCTCACGAGCGATGCGCAGGTGCGCCTGCCGCTGCTCGACGGAATACAGTGCACTGACCTGCGATTCGTGTATGCGGTACAGGTACCCGACCATCGGCAGGTTTCCGAGTCGACCGTGCTCGGACAGTTCCGTCCACATCCGGTAGTCCTCCGCGTGGGCGAACTCGGTCCGGAAACGCAGCCCCGTGCGGTCGAGTGCCGACGCCCGGATCATGACCGACGCACCGCAGTGCGGGCTCGCCAGCAGCATCCGCTGCCTGCACGCCGCGTCGCTGACCGGCATCCGGACGCGTCCGGTGAGCGCGCCGAACAGTTCGTAGTCCGTTCCGCAGACGATCAGGTCCGGATCTGCACGCATGGCGCGGATCTGGGCCGAGAGCCTGCCCGCCGGCATCGGGTCGTCGGCGTCCATTCGCGCGACGAACTCACCTCGGGCCTCGTCGAGTCCGCGGTTGAGGGCGCCGACGAGGCCGGTGTTGTCCTGCCGCACGACCCGCAGTCGTGGATCGTCCACCGATGCGAGCACGGCCGGGGTCTCGTCGGTGGATCCGTCGTCGACGACGAGCAGTTCGAAGTCCCGGAAGTCCTGCGCGAGGATCGACTCGATCGACTCACGCAGATACGGCGCGGCGTTGTAGGCGGGCACCAGGACGGTGACCGTGGGCGCGTTCATCGGTACCTCAGGATGGTCGAGTAGAGGCCGGGCGTGACGCCGAGCATCGCGGCGAACACCGCTTCTCGGCGGTGACCGGTGCGCAGGAGCGGAATCACGTCGCGCATCGACACCTTGCTCCGGACGCGGGAGATCGCCTCGTCGTACAGGTCCGGACGGGACGCGGCCGCATGGTCGGCGCGCATCGCGACGTGTGCAACGGAGCGCAGGATCTCGCGGTACCGGAAGCCACGCATCTCGGACGCCCAGCGGTCGCCGAGGCCCGCCTCGGTGACGGCGATGTCGACGTCGCGTTCCACGGTGAACAGGTCGAAGGTGCGCCGGTTCAGGGACGTGCTGATCGACCCCTCGCGGTACAGGTAGCGGTACAGCGGCTCGTCCACCAACGCGATCCGGTTGGCCCCCAACGACATCCGCATCAGCGGCGCCATGTCCTCGTAGCCCTGGTCCTCGTCCCACGGACGGTCACCCAGCAGCTCGCGGCGGAAGAGTTTCGTGCAGGCGTATGCCTTGGCCCGCCCCGTGACGAGCAGGTGCGCGAACACCGTCCCGGACACCACGATCGCCTCGTACGGCGCCTCGTCGATCTGCAGGACGCGTCCGTGCTCGTCGACGCGCTGGGTGCGGGTGCACGCGAAATCCGCGGACCCGTCCGTGAGAGCACCGGCGAGCAGTTCGACGAACCGTGGATCGGCTTCGTCGTCGCTGTCGAGGAACCAGATCAGATCGCCTGTGGTGGCCGCGAGCCCGGAGTTTCGCGCACGGCCGAGCCCGCGGTTGCGCTCGTGCACGACGCTGCGGAAGTCCACTCCACGCTCACGCAGGAACCCCTCGGCAACGGCCATCGACTCGTCCCCGCCGCGGTCGTCGACGAGGACGATCTCGTCGACCGGACGAGTCTGGGCGAGCACCGATCCCAGGCATCCCTCGACGTATGGGAGGCAGCGGTACACGGGCACCACCACGGACACGCGGTTCACTGCGCTTCCTCGGTCTGCGTGAACTGCGGTGAGACAGTGGCGAAGATGCCGTAGTGGTCCGAGCCGGGCAGGTCCACGCGCTCGTACTCCCCCACGACCGCGTTCTTGAGCACGACCCGGTCGATCGCGATCACCGGTGGATACCAGCGGTCCGCCGGATAGGTGGGCACCAGCCCCGCGCCCGCCTGCTCCCCGGCGTCCACGAAGCCGTCGGTGAGGAGGTCGCGGTACCGGCTGTGCGAGAAGGTCGAGTTGAAGTCGCCGCTCACGACGACGGGATCGCCGTCGGCGGCCCGCTCGTGCAGCAGGTCGCGCAGCTTCTCCACCTCTGCCGCCCACATCCAGGACGGCGACGGGTACGGCGGCATCGGGTGCACGGCGGCGAGGGTCACTGTGCGGCCGCCGCCCACCTCCAGCGTGGTGACCAGGTTGGCCATCGAGAAGTCCCCGAGGCGCGCGGGGTCACGCAGCGGGAACCTGCTGTAGATGCCGGTGCCGCCCCCGCCGGATCCGTGGGGCACCAGGTACGTCTCGGGCAGATGATCTTCGAGACCCGAATCCCGAAGTCGGATCACAGCCGAATCCGTGAGTTCCTCCACCGTCAGGACGTCGACGTCCCGGGACCGTACCAACTCGACGAGGGCGTCCGTGTCCGCCTCACCGAGTCGAATGTTGGCCTGCAGCACGCGGATCTCGTTGTCCCTCGCTACCACGTCCGGGGCGTCGCGCACGTACAGCGGCGCCTGCATCGACGCGCCCGCGAGGACCACGACGACGCCGACGGCGAGCGTTCGCCACGCGCGCACGCACGCCAACGCCACAAGACCGACGATCCCGACGACGAGCAGCAGCGGCACGAACGACGCCAGGATGATCAGGGCGTTGCTCTCGGGCCCGACGACGTGCGCCACCGCCGCGAACGCCGCAGCGCCAACGGCCGCGACGCCACACACGTACACCGCGCGGCGCGCGCCGCCCCCCGGTGTCATCGGCGCCATCGGCGTCGCTCGGCTCGCAGCAGCGTCAACCCTCGTCGTTCAACTCGCACCCAGAACCTCGAACCACGCCCCGAGTTCCGGATCCGACGCCAGGTCGACGAAGTCGACGCTCACCCCTTCCGAGCGCCACCGCTCGACGAGCGACATCAACCGGACGGAGTCGAGGCCGAGATCGAGGAGATTCGCATCCTCGGTGAACTCGTCGACGGGCAGATCGAGCAGGGCCGCCAGGTCGGCGCGCATGCGGTCACGGGTCAGGGTCGAACTCATCGGTGGTGCCTTTCGAAATCGGTGACGTGTCGCGGCAGGGAACCGCTGGTCACGCCGACACTGCGGTGTCCTCGTCGAGCGTGGTTGTGGCGGTGGCGCGACGGAGCGTGCCGAGCACGACCAGCAGGACGAGCGCGACACCGCACAGGGTTGCGCTGTAGGCGACGATGGCGGCGGACGGCGCCACCAACCCGCCGACCGCACCCGCGACGAGGGCGCCGACGGACGCGCCCGCGACTTCCTGCGCCGCCCACAGTCCGTTGACCCGGCCCAGCATGTGCTCGGGTGTGTGGGTCTGGATCAGCGAGTAGCGCAGGACTTCCTGCACGGACGTGATCGCACCCGCGACGATCAGCAGGAGCATCGCCACGACCAGGACTCCCGCGAGCCCGACGACGGCCTGCGCGGCGAATCCCGCGGCGAGTGCGATCAGCAGGACGAGTCCCGGTCGGGTGAGCCTGCCCAGCCATCCACTGGTCACCGTCGCGATCACGGCGCCGACCGCGGTGGCGGCGTACAGGAGGCCGGCGGCGCGGGAGTCGTTGCCGAACCGCTCGTCGACGAAACCGGGAACGAGCACGAGCAGTCCGCTGCCGAGCATGGCGACGACACCGGCGATCATGACACCGCCGATCACCCGGTGCCCGGCGATGAACGCCAACACGGAGACCTCCTCGGCGGGAAGCGGTTCCGCGGCGTCGTCGGATCCCTCGGCGGCGCGACCGGCCGGGGCGGGGAGCGGCGGCAACCCGGCGAGCAGCGCGATGGTGATCGCGGTGCCGATCGCGGCAACCCAGTAGTTCCAGGACACGGAGAACGCGGCGATGACGACACCGCCGAGTGCCGGGGACACGACCGCGCCTGCCCGAGCGCTGAGCACGTTCAGGGCACCGACCCCGACCAACTGCTCGTGCGGAACGAGGGTCGGCACCACGGCGAACAGTGCGGCGATGCTGATGGATCCGATCAATCCGTTGATCAGCGACAGCACCAGGATCGCGACCCAGGACGGGTCGGCGAGCATCGCGTTGACCGCGAGCCCGACGAAGGTGATCCCGGACACGGTGCGCGCGAACAGGATCAGCTTCTTGCGGTCGTAGCGGTCGGCGAGGATGCCGCCCACCAGCATTCCGCCCATCGACGCGGCGCCCTCCACGGCGGCGACGAGACCGACCAGGAAGGACGACCCGGTGAGGGCGTACATCTGGATCGGCACGCCGACCATCAGCAATCCGATGCCGAAGATCGAGATGGTGCGGGCGATGAACACCCGCCGGAACGCTGCGCTCTCGCGCAGCGGCCGTACGTCGAGGAAGACACCGCTCTCACTCATGTCAGCCCGCGTTGCTCTTGGCGACGGCGTCGACGATCAACGGCATCACCTGGTCGGTGGCCCAGGCGAGGGAGATCGCGGACGGGAAGCCGATGGCGTTCGGCAGTCCGGTGTTGCGGGCGAGGGACACCACGGCGCCCTTCTGCACGGCGGGCAGCGCGTTCCAGGCCTCGAACTTCGTCAGGTAGCTCATGTCGCCGGTCGGCGACACGACGAACTCGACGTCGGCGTTCATGTTGCCGATGTTCTCGTAGGAGAGGATGCCGCGGCCGTCGGCGTCGACGGGCAGGGACGTGGCGTACGGGCTCAGGACCAGGCCGAGCGAAGTGAGGAACTGGCCGATGCCACGCTCGTCGGAGGCGAGCACCGACAGCTGGCCGCCCGTGTCACCGATGACCGCGTTGTAGACCTTGCCCGCGATGGACGGGTTCGCGTCCTTCGCGGCCTGCAGGTTCTTCTCGGCGTCGGCGATCACCGACTCGGCCTTGTCGGGGATACCGAGCGCGGCCGCGACCTTGCGGGTCGAGTTCTGCCACGGCTCACCGTTGGCCTTGGTGTCGAAGTGGACGACCGGGGCCTGCGTGTTCAGCTGGTCGAAGTTGGACTGGTCGAGTCCCCAGAAGCCGGTGGAGACGATGATGTCGGGCTGCAGCACGGCGAGCTTCTCGGCGATCGAGTCGGCGCCGGTGTCCATGTCGAGGGTCTCGACGCTCTGGCCTCCCAGCGCCTCCTTCTGCCAGGGCCAGATGCCGGTTCCGCCGGTGGCGGCGCGGTTCTGGGCATCCACCGGGAAGGCGATCGGGGTGACACCGAGGGAGAGCAGGATGTCGGCGTCCTGCGGGGACAGCGGCACCGCGCGGGTCGGCTGCGCCTCGACGGTCGATTCGCCAAACTTGCCGGACACCGTCACCGGGAACTGCCCCGCATCGGCGCTCGCCGACGCTCCGGCGGTGGTGTCGGTGCTGTCGGAGTCCGAGCCGCATGCGGCCACACCCAACATCACGGTCGCGGCGGCGACAGCGGCACCGATCCGTCTGGTCCATCGAGTGTTCATCTGTTCCCTTTCGTGCGGTTGACGTGTGTCCCCGTGCGGTTGGCGTGTGTCACGGACGAATTCCGGCGTCGTCGACGACAGCTGCGAGATCACCGAGCGACCCGACCGCGAACACCTGTGCGGCGTCGACCTCGACGCCAAGGGCTCGGAGCCGGCTCAGCAAAGCCATCACGCCGATACTGTCGCAGCCGAGTGCGAACAGGTCGTCGTCGAGTCCGACGCGATCGAGCCCGAACTGCTCGGCGACGGCCCCGCACAGCAGGGTCTCCGTCGGCGTGGTCGGCGCCCGGTACTCCCCTGCCGCTCGGAACTCCGGTCGCGGCAGGGCATCCCGATCGAGCTTGCCGTTCGGGAGTGTCGGCAGGGCGTCCAGGACGACGATCGCCGCGGGCACCATGTAGTCGGGCAGCACCGCCCGGATGCGGCGACGCAACGCGTCCGGGTCAACGGTTCCGGATGCAGCCACCACGTAGCCCACCAAGTGGACGCCGCTGCCGGTGCCGCGGGCCTGCACGACCGCGTCGGCGACCGCGGTGTCGGCAAGCAGCGCCGCAGCGACCTCGGCGGGTTCGATGCGGTGACCACGCACCTTCACCTGGTCGTCGGACCGGCCGCGGTACTGGATCTGTCCGTCGCGGTTCCAGCGGGCACGGTCCCCGGTGCGGTAGATGCGGGCGCCGGGCGCACCGAACGGGTCGGCGACGAAACGCTCCGCCGTTCTTCCCGGTTCGCCGCCGTAGCCGCGGGCGAGTCCGTCGCCCGCGAGGTACAGCTCGCCCTCGACACCGACCGGCGTCGGCCGCAGCCACTCGTCGAGGACGAATGCCCTGGTGTTGCCGACCGGGCGGCCGGTGACGGGGAGGTCGCTGTCGGAGGTGCGTGCCACGAGCGCGTCGACGGTGCTCTCGCTCGGCCCGTACAGGTTGTACGACTCGGTGCCGTCCTGCGCCCGCAGCCGCTCCCACAGGGGAGCCGCGACGGCCTCGCCGCCGAATCCGAGCGATGCGGGCACCCGGCCACCCTCGAGGAGTCCGGCGTCGATCAGTTGCGCGAGATGTGACGGCGTGACCTCGACGAAGTCCCATTCCTGGGTCTGCGCCTGGAGCACCATCTTTCGCGGATCACGCTGGGTCTCCTCGTCGACCAGGCACAGCGCGTGCCCGTCGAGGAGCCAGAGCTGCGGCTGCCAGGACGCGTCGAACGCGAAGGACCAGGCGTGACCGACCCGGAGGCGGTGCCTGCCCGCGCGTCGCTGCGTCGGCCGGTACAGGTCGGCGCGGTGACTGTGGAACAACGTCACCAGGCCCCGGTGCACCGCGACGACGGCCTTCGGGACGCCGGTCGAGCCGGAGGTGTGGACCACGTACGCCGGGTGCTGGGGGCGCAGCGGGGCGACCCGGTCCCGGTCTCCGACCGGGGCCGGGCTCAGGTCCGTCAGGCGTGCCGTGACAGCCGGGTCGTCGAGTAGGACGACCGTGGCCTCGGTCGCCGGAAGCCGGTCGGCGAGGGCGCGGGTGGTGAGCACCAGCGCAGGCGTCGTCGTCGCGAACACGGCGGCCGTCCGGGCCGCGGGCGCGTGCGGGTCGCAGGCCACGTAGGCGCCGCCCGAGGCCAGTACCGCGAGGATCGACGTGATCGCGTCCGCGGTCCGCGGAAGCATCAGCGCCACCGGGACTTCCGGACCGACGCCCTCGGCGATCAGCAGCCGGGCGACGCGGTTGACGCGCGCCGCGAGGTCGCCGAACGTCCACTCCGTGTCCCCGTCGATCAGGGCAGGCTCGTCGCGGTACCGCTGCGCCGCGTCCGCGAACAGGGCTGGGACCGTCGTGTCGGGCACGTCGATCGGGTTGACGTTCCAGTTCCGTGTCAGATTCCGGCGGTCCGCGGCGGGGATCGCATCCAGCGCCGACAGCCGGAGATCCGCGGGACCGGTCGCGATCTCGCGCAACACCGTGGACAGTCCGGCGGCGAGCCGCTCGACCGTCTCGCGGTCGAACAGGTCGGAGCTGTACTCGATCATGCCGACGACGGTGTCGGTGCCCGCGTACTCGACGAAGTCGAAGGACAGGTCGAACTTCGCCGTCGTCGCCTCGATCAGCTCCGGCGTCATGCCGGCCACTCCCCCGAAGCCGTCGGTCGGGCTCGGCTCGGTGAGGTAGACGACCATCGTCTGGAACAGCGGATGCACGGATCGCGACCGGGCTCCCGCACCGGAGCTGCTCGGGAACTCGGCGGGGTTGCGTGCGGCGTCGACGACCTGCTCGAACGGCAGGTCCTGGTTCTCGAAGGCGGCGAGGTCGCTGTCCCGGACCCGTGCCAACAGGTCCGCGACGGTCGGGTCACCGGACAGGTCGGTGCGCAGCACCAGCGTGTTGAGGAAGAACCCGACGAGGTCCTCGAGCTGACGCTCCCCGCGTCCCGACACCGGTGTGCCGATCGGGATGTCCACGCCCGCACCGGACTTGTGCAGGAGAACGGCGACCGCGGTCTGTACGAGCATGAACATGCTGACGCCGTGCGCACGGGCGACCACGCGCATCCCGGCGACCACGTCGGCGTCCACACCGAGGTACACGGCGCCGCCGCGGTAGCTGAACCGGGCAGGCCGGGTGCGGTCGGTGGGCAGTGACAGTTCCTCCGGCAGGCCTGCGAGGGTCTCGCGCCAGTACCCCGCCTGCCGGGCCGCGAGGCTGCCGGAATCGGACGGGTCCCCGAGCAGTTCCCGCTGCCACAACGTGAAGTCCGCGTACTGCACCGGCAGCGGCGTCCACTGCGGCGCCCGACCCGCCTGGCGCAGGGCGTACGCGCCGAGGAGGTCGGTGAGCAACGCACGGGTGGACCACTCGTCGGTGGCGATGTGATGGATCACCAGGACGACGACGGTGTCGGCGTCGGTCTCGAGCACCGTGACGCGCACCGGCGCCTCGGCCGCGAGGTCGAAGCGGTATCCGGCCGCGTCCGCCGTGGCCGCGGCGACGTCCTCGGGTCGCACGGCGCGGCGGTCGAGGTCCACCTCGACCCGGTCGGCGGGCAGGATCACCTGCTGCGGTGCACCGTCCACCTCGGGGAAGACCGTGCGCAGCGCTTCGTGACGAATCATCAGGTCCCGCACCGCTTCCGCGAGCGCGACGACGTCGATCGAGCCCTGGACGCGCCACGAGATCGGCACGTTGTACGCGCCTGCGCCGTCGGTGCCCGCACCGAGCCGGTCCAGGATCCACATGCGCTGCTGCGCGAAGGACAGGGGCACCACCCCGGGGCGGTCACCCGCGACGAGGTCGGGACGCGAGGCGCCCTGCGCTCGCAGTGCGAGCGGCGCGAGCCTGGCCACCGTCGGCGCCTCGAAGATGCTCCGCACTGCGACCTCGACACCGAGGTCGGCGCGCAGCGCGTTCACGAGACGGATCGCGGTGAGCGAGTGCCCGCCGAGCGCGAAGAAGTCGTCGTCGATTCCGACGGACTCGACGCCGAGTGCGTCGGCGAACGCCGCACACAGTCGAGCCTCGAAGTCGTCGCGGGGGCCCCTGGACTCCGTCGATGCACCGAAGTCGGGTCGCGGGAGCGCCTTCCGGTCGAGCTTGCCGTTGAAGTTGACGGGCACGGAGTCGATCGGAATGACGACGGCGGGAATCAGGTGGTCGGGGACCACGCCGGCGAGCCCGGATCGCACCGAGGCCGGATCGACCAGGGCCGCTCCGACGACGTACCCGACGAGGACCGGCTCGCCCTCGGCGTTGCGTGCCACCGACGCCACGGCGCGGGACACCGACGGCAGCGCTTCGAGCGCCGACTCGACCTCACCGAGTTCGATACGCAGGCCTCGGATCTTCACCTGATCGTCGATGCGGCCGAGGAACTCGAGTTCGGGGGCCGACTCCGATCCGGCACCTTCCCCGTCGCTGTGCTCGCCTCCGCCCCACCGCACCAGGTCGCCGGTGCGGTAGAGCCGCGACCCCGCGTCGCCGTTCGGATCCGCGACGAAGCGCTGCGCGGTCAGTCCGGGCTTGCCGAGATAGCCGTCCGCCACCTGGACGCCGCCGAGGTACAGCTCGCCCGGCACCCCACCCGGGACCGGTCGCAATCGTGAATCGAACACGTAGAGGGCGACATTGGCGCCGGGTCCGCCGATGGTCGTGGAACCGGCGGCATCGGCGACCCGCGCCGTCAGGTCTGCGGCGAGGGTGACCTCGACCGCCGCTTCCGTCGGTCCGTACAGGTTCTCGATCGAGGCACCGGGAACGGCGGCGGCGAATCTGGCGACGGTCCGGAACTGCAGCGCCTCTCCGGAGCACACCACCCGGCGAAGGCGCGGAAGCTCGACCGTGTCGAGTGCGAGGACCTCCTCCAGCATCGACGGCACGAAGTGCGCGACGGTCACCTCTCCGACGCGGAGCAGAGTTTGCACGGCGGTCGGGTCGCGGTGGTCGTCCGGTCCCGCGACGACCACGGCAGCGCCGTTGACGTGGGGCCAGAACAGTTCCCACACCGAGACGTCGAAGGTCGCGGGCGTCTTGAGTACCACGCGGTCGTCGGCGGTCACCGGGATCCGGTCCTGCACCCAGTTCAGCCGGTTGACGACCGCGCGGTGCGCGACCACGACACCCTTCGGGTTTCCCGTGGAACCGGAGGTGTAGATGACGTAGATCGGGTGTGCGGGCGTGAGCGACGTGCCCCGGTCGGCGTCCGTCACGGGCTGCGACGACTGCGCGGCCAGACGGTCCCGGACCGTCTGCGCGTCCAGGTCCGTGCGCGGCACGTCGCCGGGCAGCGCCGTCGCGGTCGTGGACAGCACGCGGACGGGGCGCGCGTCACCGAACAGGTACTCGATGCGCGCGGACGGGAGTCCGGTGTCGATCGGCAGGTAGGCAGCACCGGATTTCACGACGGCGTGGATCGCGACGAGCTGGTTCACCGACCGGGGCACCGCCACCGCGACGAGGTCGCCGGGGCCTGCCCCGTCCTCGATCAGCATGCGCGCCAGCGCGTTCGAGCGTCCGTCGAGATCGGCGTACGTCAGGGTGTCCGTCCCTGCGACGACGGCCGTGGCACTCGGGGCGAGCGCGGCACGACGAGCGAGCATCTCGGCGACGGTGACGTCCTCGTACCGCGCGACGGGGCCGACGCCGACCGCGAGCTGCCGGGCCTGATCGTCCGCGTCGAGCAGCGAGATGTCGCCGAGACGGACGGCGGGATCGGCGGCGACCTCGGCGGCCGCGCGCACCAGCGCACCGAGGACGGTCAGGGCGGCCGTGTGGTCGAAGAGGTCGGCGGCGTACTCGGCCACGACGGTGACGTCGCCGGTGTCCGGCGCCTCCACGAAGGTGATGTTCAGGTCGAACTTCGCGCGGATGTTGGTCAACTGCTCCCAGCGGGTGGGCACGCCGAGCAGGTCGGGTAGCACCGCGGGCCGCTGCAGGTAGCTGACCATCACCTGGAACAGCGGGTTGCGGCCCTCGACGCGGGTGGGCGCCAGTTCCTCGACGAGCCGCTGGAACGGCACGTCCTGGTGGGACATCGCCGCGAGGTCGGCCTCGCGAACCCGGTCCACGAGGTCCCCGAACGTCGGGTCGCCGGACAGGTCGGTGCGCAGAACGACCGTGCCGACGAAGAACCCGACCAGTTCGTCGAGGGCACTGTCGGATCGGCCGGACACCGGGCTGCCGACCACCACGTCGTCGCCTGCTCCGAGCCGAGACAGCACGGCGGTGGTGAGGGCGTGTAGCACCATGAACATGGTGCCGCCGCGGGCGTCCGCGACCTCCCGCAGTCGCGCGGCGACGTCGGCGCCGATCACGGTCTGCGCGTTGCCCGCGCGGTACGTCGGCGTCACGGGTCGGGGGCGGGTGACGGGGAGCGGCATCTCCTCCGGCAGGCCCGCGAGCGCGCCCCGCCAGTAGTCGAGTTGTCCCTCGATTCCCTTCTCGCCGAGGACGTCCCGCTGCCACAGCGCGTAGTCGGCGTACTGCACGGGCAGCGGCGTCCACTCCGGCTCGCGTCCGGCCACTCGGGACAGGTAGGCCCGCGTCAGGTCGCCCAGCAGGGGCGCGTCGGACCACTCGTCGGTCGCGATGTGGTGCAGCACCACCACGACGACGTGTCGGTCGGGTGCCTCCCGCAGCAGGCTGACCCGCAGCGGCACGTCGGTGCGCAGGTCGAAGTTCGCCGTCAGTCGCTCGACGACCCGGGTCTCGGTGGTCCCGGCGTCGGTGTCGAGGACCTCGAGTTCGCCGCCCGTGGGCAGGATCACCTGGTAGGCCTCACCGCCCTCGGATTCGACCACGGTGCGCAGACTCTCGTGCCTGTCGGTGACGTCCCGGACCGCTGCCGCGAGGGCATCGGCGTCGACGGGTCCGTCGAGGCGGGCGACGTGCGCGTAGTGGTAGCCGAGAGAATCGTCGGTCATCTCGGCGAGCAGCCACAGTCGTTCCTGCGCCGCGGACAGCGGGATCCGGTCGGGACGCGGACCCGCGACGATCGCGGGCAGCGCACTCGCCGCCGACGGCAGCAGCCGCGCCAGCTCGGCCGGGGTCCGGGCGTCGAACAGGTCGCGGATCGTGAGCTGCACGTCGAACGCGGCGCGCACACGGCTGACGACCCGCATCGCGATCATCGAGTGACCGCCGAGTTCGAAGAAGTCGTCGTCGGCGCCGACGGTGTCGAGTCCGAGCAGGTCCGCGAACAGCTCGCACAGCACCCGCTCGGCTTCGGTGGCCGGTTCGCGGCTGCCCGCGCTCGCCCGCATCTCGGGCTCGGGCAATGCCTTCGCATCGAGCTTGCCGTTGACGGTCATGGGGATCGCGTCGATGGTCTGCAGGCTCGACGGCACCATGTAGTCGGGGAGCTTCGCCCGCAGGTGGTCGAGAACGACACCGACCTGGTCGCCTCCGGCGGCATCGGCCGGGACCAGGTACGCGGCAAGGCGTTTCATGCCGGGCACCAGCGGGTCGTCGACGGCGATCACGGCGGCCGACGCCGCGGCCGGGTGTGCCTCGATGACGGATTCGATCTCGTGCAGCTCGACGCGGTAGCCGCGGATCTTCACCTGGTCGTCGATGCGGCCGAGGTAGTCGATGTTGCCGTCAGCGCGGGCACGGACGAAGTCGCCGGTGCGGTACATCCGCGTCCCCGGCTCGAAGGGGTTCGCGACGAAGCGGTCGGCGGTGATGTCGACCCGGCCGAGGTACCCGCGCGCCAGGCCCGCGCCCGCGATGTACAGCTCGCCCGCGACACCGTCGACGACGGGTCGCAGCCACGGGTCGAGGATGTGCCCGCGGGTCGCCCGGATCGGCGTGCCGACGGTCGGGGTGTCGCTGTCGTCGGTGCCTGCGCCGAGGGTGTTGATGGTGTACTCGGTGGGTCCGTACAGGTTGTAGCCGAGGGTTCCGTCGGTGTCCCGCAGCCGGTTCCACACCGAGTCCGGGACCGCTTCGCCACCGAGGAGCACCAGGGGCGGCCGGTGCGCGCCGGTGCCGTCCGGCCCCGGACCCTCGTCGAGGAGCCCCTCGGCGAACAGTGCAGTGGCATAGGTGGGGGTGACGTTGACGACGTCGATGGCCATGCGGTCGCAGTACTGCACCAGCGCCTGCGCGTCGCGGCGCAGATCCTCGTCGCAGATGTGTACCTCGTGGCCCTCGACGAGCCAGAGCAGCTCCTCCCAGGACATGTCGAACGCGAAGGACACGGTGTGCGCCACCCGCATCCGGCGTCCGCCCGCCGCGGCGACGACCGGGTCGAAGATCTCGTCCTGGTGGTTGCGCTGCATGTTGGTCAGGCCCCGATAGGGCGTGACGACGCCCTTCGGCTTGCCCGTCGATCCCGATGTGTAGATCACGTAGGCGGGATGGTCGAGCCGGTCCACGGACCCGGGCGCGAACGCTCCGAGGGCCGAGTCGTCGAGCGGCGACGAGTCCCACTCGTGGGGTTCGTCGAGCCGGATCGACCGCAGCGGATCGAGATCCAGTCGGGCTTCGACCACGGACGTGGTCACGGCGAGCACGGGCTGCGCGTCGTCCAGGATCACCTTGAGACGCTCGTCGGGCTGATCGAGTTCGAGCGGCAGGTAGGCGGCGCCGACGCGCAGGACGGCGAACAATGCGACGACCATGTCGACGGTACGCGGAAGACCCAGTGCCACCACTGTTTCGGGCCCGGCTCCGCGCTGGATCAGGTGACGGGCGAGACCGTCGACGCGGGCCGCGAGGTCGCCGTACGTGACGCGCTCGTCACCGAACACGAGCGCGATCTCGTCGGGGATCTCCGCGGCCTTCACCGCGAGCATCTCGGCGATGGTCACGTCCTCCACCGCGGGGAGCGGCTGCGACCACAGCTCGCGGGCGGCCGACAGTTCCGTGACGTTGCGCGCGGACACCTGGCCCACCAACCGGTCGGCGTCCCGGGCGATGGTGCCCAGCAGGTCCACGAACCGGTCGTGGAGGCCGTGGGCGCGGTCCGCCGCGACGAGATCGGCGCGGTAGTCGATCTTGACGTGCAGTTCCTCGCCCGGCGAGACGACCACGGCGAGGGGGTAGTGCGTGTGGTCGAGGCTGTCCTCCCCGACGATGTCGTGCTTCGCGGACTGCGCGGCCATCTCGGCTGCGTTCTTGAAGTTCTGCAGCACGAACAGGGTGTCGAACAGTTGGGTGTGGCCGGTGGCCCGCTGGATCTCGCCGAGCCCGAGGTACTCGTGTTCCATCCGCTCGACGTACTCGTCCTGCATGCGGCGCAGCAGCGCTCCGACGGTCTCGGTCGGGTCGAGCGTCACTCGCACGGGCACCGTGTTGAGGAACATGCCGAGAACGCGGTCGAGGCCGACGATCTCGGTGGGCCGTCCCGCGACGGTGGAGCCGAACACCACGTCGGTGCGGCCGGACTCGGCGGACAGCAGCAGGCCCATCGCCGCGTTCATCAACGCGTTCAACGTGACACCACTGGTCCGGGCTCGCTCGCGCAGCGCGGAGGTGAGCTCGGTGCCGACGTACGACTCGATACGTGTCGGCACGACGGGGACGCCACCCTTGGTGGGCCCGGTGACGAGGGTGGGGGTCTCGAAACCGGCGTACGCGTCGCGCCAGGCGAGCGCCGCGGCCGCGGGGTCACGGTCGGCGAGCCAGGTCAGGTAGTCGGTGAAGCCCGCCTCGGGTGCGGCGACCGGGTCGCCTGCGTAGCGGGCGAGCAGCTGGTCGACGAACAGGGCACCGGACCAGCCGTCCCACAGGATGAACTCGCGGTTGACCACGAGCCGGTCCACACCGCCACCGAGGTGCAGCAGCAGCATCCGCCACAGCGGCGGCGCCGCGAGGTCGAACGGCTTGGCGCGATCGGCCGCCATCAGTTCCTGGGCCCGAGCCTCCTGATCACCCTCGGGGAGCTCGGACAGGTCGGCTTCCAGGAACGGGACCTCGAGTCCACTGCCGATGAACTGCACCGGATCGGTCAGCCCGTTGTTGGTGAAACCGGCTCGCACCGTGGGGTTCTCGTCCAGCAGGGCGGTGGCCGCGGCGCGCAGCCGCGCGATGTCGACGCGGTGACCGAAGTCGAGGGAGAACTGGGCGGTGTAGATGTCGCGGGAGTCGTCGAACACGGACTGGAAGAACAGTCCGCGCTGGAGCGGGGAGAGCGGCCAGATGTCCTCGACCACCACCGGAGCGACGGCTTCGACGCGGTCGATCTCGTCCTGGGTCAGGTCGATGTGCCGGAGGTCGGACGGCGTCAGTCGCGCCGACCCGGACGCGGTGCCCGCGAGTTCCACCAGGTCGGCCAGCGCCCGCTGCCACAGTGCCACGATCGCGCCCAGGCCGTCGTCGCCCAGCCCGTGATCGGACTCGAAACGGACAGTCGCGCCGCCGTTTCCGTCGGGACGGACGCACACGTCGAGTGCGCGGCTCCCGATGCGGTCGCCGCCGGCTCGGACCGACACCTGCGGGGCCGGAAGCCCTGCCAGCGCGGGTCCGGCCTGCACGTTCGCGTACCGCAGCATCGGGAACCCGATTCCACCCGCGGACCGGATTCGTTCCTTCGCGGAACGTAGCACTGCGAGCGGGTCGGTGCCGAGGAGCAGCCGGGCGGGTGCCGACCAGTCCAGCGCGCCGACGGTGCGATCGAGCGCTCCTCGGTCCGATCCGTCCCACCCGTCACGGCCGTCTCGCCACAAGTCGATGACGAGTTCGGCTGCGGTGTCGTCGTTCTCGCGCCAGTGCGCGACGGCGAGCGCCGTCGCTGCGGCCCACACGTCGCCGGGCTCACCCTTGACGAGCGCAGGAACGGCGGCGGTCGTGGCGGCGTACTCGCTCGGCGACAGCGTCACCTCGACGCCGGTGGCAGGGCCCACCGTCGCCACTCCGGCACCGGGGGTGGCGAGTTCGGCGCCGGGCGCGAGCACCGACATCCACGTCACCAACTCGGCGAGGCGGGCGGGCTGCGCGGCGTCGGCGGTGAACTGCTGGGCGTGCGTCTTGAGGGAGACGGGCACGGCGGGCAGCGACACGTCACGGCCGCGGCGCACCGCGCGCAGTGCGGTTGCGAAGTCCTCGGCGACGACCTGCCAGGACCGCTCGTCGACGAGACCTGCGGGGGCGAGCAGGATCAGTTCCCCGGCTCCCCCCGTGGCCCACACCACGCTGAGCACGCGCCCCGTCACGGGGTCGGGCGACACCCCGTCCAGCGCCGTGAGTTCCGCGATGTCCGCACCGGGTTCGACGGCCTGGACGTGAACCAGCGAGGACGCGAACTGAGACAGCGACGACACGTCGGCGGTGTCGGGGACCGCGAGGAGCCACAGGATCGGGGCGGGCGCGGTCAGCGTCGCCCGGAGTGCGTGGTGGTGGGTGACGACGGCGTCGACGGCGTCGACGAGCTGGGCGCGTGTCAGACCGGCGGGAGTGGGAACTCGCAGGCTGCGCAGGGCGGCGTCGACGGGCAGTTGCGCGTCGCGGCGCGCGGCGAGCGCGGGCGGGATCGCGAGCGGTCCGCTGCCGTCCTCGTCGTGGATCCGATGCGGGTCCACCACGGTCGGCGCGGTGGCCGGCAGGGACCACACCGTCTCGTCGGTGTCGGCGAGGAACGCATCGACGAATTCGGCGAGGTCGTCGGCGATCTCGGCGCAGCGGTCGGTGTTGTCGGGGTGGCTGCGCAGTCCGATCTCGATCGGCTGCCCGGTCTTGTGGAGCAGCACGATGAATTCGAGCTCACCGACCGGTCCCGACGCGAGCATGTGCGCATCGGACTCGCGACCGATCAGCACGCGGGAAGCTGACGAGGGCATGATGTTGATGCCGATCGCGGGTGGCCGCCAGTTCGGGTCACGGGCGGTGAGTTCCTGGCCGATCGCCTCGCCCCGGAACCGGCCGTGCTTGAGGAGCGTCCACATCTTCTTGTCGGCGGCGCCTGCCACGTCGGCGATGCGGGCGTCCACGCCGACGTCGAAGCGCATCGGTAGCACGCTCGCGACCATGCCCGGCACCACCCGCAGTTCGCGGGTACCGCGAGCGGTGGTCGGTAGGGCGAACACCAGGTCGGTGGTCCCGGTGGCGCGAGCGACGTAGCTGCCGAGCAGGCCGATCATGAGGATCGGCAGCCGCAGTCCGTTCTCCTTGCCGTACGCCTCCAGGCGGCTCCGCTGATCCGCGTCGAGCGTGACGGTGGTGTGGGTGACGCCGGGAGCGGGTGGATGATCGACGGGGATCAGCCTCGGGACGGCAGGCAGGTCGGCGAGTTCGGTGAGCCAGTGGTCGCGGTCGGCCGCGATCTGCTCACCACCGGTGTACTCGATGTCGGCGGCGACGAATCGGGCGAGCGACCATTCGGCCGACATGTCGGGAGCGGTGCCGTCCGCGTAGGCGCGCATCGCCTTCGTCAGCACCAGCGAGAAGCCGTAGCCGTCGTTCACGATGTGGTGATACTGCTGGTATAGGCGCACCTTCTCGGCGCCGACGAGGTGCACCGCGAACGCGAACAGCAGGTCGGTGGCGAGGTCGACGCGGGTGCGCATCTTCTCGCGCATCCACTCCAGTGACGCGGCCTCGGGGTCGGGTTCGCCACGGAAGTCGAGGACGGGGATCTCGTAGTCGCGATCCACCCGGAGGGTCTGCACGAGTTCGCCCGACGCGTCGACGTCGACGTTGACGTGCAGCGTCTCGGCCTGGTCGAGCACCGCCCTGCACGCCGCCACCATCCGGTCGATGTCCACGTCGCCGACGGTCTCGGTGTACATGCCGGTGTTGTACAGGTGACCGACCGGATCGAGCTGGTGACCGAAGTAGATGCTGCGCTGAGCAGCTGTCACCGGGAACGCCAACTGCACTGTGTTTCACTCCACGTCTCGGCCGCGCCGGGCGTCACGACCGGCTAGTTCTGGTTAGCCTAACCAAACTGCCCTGCGGTACTCAATCCCGCCGCATCGAACTGCGTCAACGCGCCGGCGACACCTTCCGCGATCGCACGCGCGTCCGCGGCCACGACCTGCACCGCATCGTGATCCACCCGGACCCGCGCGAGACCACCGCCGAACACGACGGTCACGTCGATCGGCCTCGGATCGACCACCGCCTGCTCCGGATCGCTCGCGTCCGTCACGCGCACACTCACCTCGGGCCGGGCCAACGCCGCGAACACCGGCGCCGTCTGCGCTCCCAGGTAGCGGAGCATGCCGTAGCCCAGCGTCGACGGCGCCGCGGCGAGCGCCGCACGAGCCGTGTCGAGGCCACCGTCACCGACCCGCACCGGAACCCCGACCTCGAACGGTCCGACGGTGCGGGTGCCGTCGGGATCGCCGTCCACACCACCCTGCGCGTCACGGCGAACCTCGACGACGAGGTCCGCGACGCTGCCGCGCCAGTGCGCCACGGCCTCCGCGACCGCCGCCACGACGACGACCTCACGCTCGATGCCGGGGCCGCCGAACACCGCGTCGACCGTGACGCTTCCGCGGTCCGGCACGAGCGCAGGCAACGCGGGCACCCCGACCCGAAGCGAGCCACCCGGTGCCAGCACCTGCGACCAGTGCGTCAGTTCCGCCATCAGGACGGGGTCCTGGGCCCGGTCGTTGAGTCGGTGCGCAAGCCCGTACGCGGTCGCGGCGGGACGCGTCGCGCTTCCGCCCCGCAGCAGCGCCCGCAGGTCGTCGGCGAGCACCGCCAGCGACCTGCTGTCCGCGGCGAACGGGTGCACCGCGACGACGAGTGCGCCCGGGTGTTCGCCCCCGTCGATCCAGGTCGCGGCGACAACGAGACCGGCTTCGGGTTCGAGCGACGCGATGGCGCTGCTCTCCGCCTCGGAACACTGTTGCGCCAGTGCGCCGTTCGACTCGGTGCGCGACACCGGAACCGAGGTCGCGGCGTGGGACTCCAGCGACCACAGCACCGACGCCACCCGCGTCAGTCCCAGCCGTAGTGCATCGTGCGTAGCGACGAGCGTGTCGACCGCCGCCTGCATCTGCTCGAGGGTTGCGCCCGGCTCGGTCTCGACCGTGACGGCGGCGCCGATCCCGGCGGGCTCCCGGCCCGACTCACGGGCCCGGTGCACCAGCGCGGTGAGCGGCAACGCACCCGATTCCGCGGGGTCAACCGGTCCCGCATCGGAGTCCGCACCGGCATCGGCGAACTCGGCGACGCGCGCGAGTGCCGCCGGGGTACGCCACTGGAAGATCTCTCGCGGACCGAAGGTGATTCCGCGGCGCGTAGCGGCGTTGACCACCTGAATGGAGATGATGCTGTCGCCCCCGAGGAGGAAGAAGTCGTCGTCGGCGCCCACCTCGTCGACGCGCAACGCCTCCGCGTAGAGCTCGCACAGCGCCGCCTCTCGCGGTCCGTCCGGTGCCCGCCGCGTCGCCTCCGCCGGTGGAGCCGGTTCCGGCAACGCCTTTCGGTCCAGCTTTCCGTTGGCCGACAGCGGGAACGCACCCAGCACCACGACGGCGGTCGGCAGCATGTGCTCCGGCAGGGTCTGCGCCGCGAAGGCGAGCAGCTCCGGGATCGCGATCGCCTGCCCTGGAGCGGGGACGACATAGGCGTCGATGCGGCCCGAGCGGACGAGCGCCGCGGACTGCGCGACATCGGGGTGCCCCGCCAGGACGGACTCGATCTCGCCGAGCTCGACGCGCTGACCGCGCAGCTTGACCTGACCGTCCGCGCGGCCGAGATAGTCGAGCGCGAGGGTCGGACCGGAACCCGAGCCCGTGCTGCGCCACCGCACGAGATCGCCGGTGCGGTAGAGCCGCTCGCCCGGAGCTCCGTACGGATCGGCCACGAACCGGTCCGCGGTCAGTGCCGGGCGACCGTGGTAGCCGCGCGCCAGCTGGACGCCGCCGAGGTACAGCTCGCCGGTCACCCCCGGCGCCACCCGCCGCAGTCGCTCGTCGAGTACGAGCACCCGCGTGTTCCACACCGGCGAACCGATGGGCACCCACCCGGGGCCGTCGCCGACCCACTCGGCGACCGGCGTCGCCGTCACGTCGACTGCCGCCTCCGTCGGCCCGTACAGGTTGAACAGGGGCGCGTCCACCAGGACGTGGAACCGGTCGCGGTGCTCCGTGGTCAGTGCCTCACCACTGCACAGGACCCGCGCCAGCGCCGGTCTCGCGTCGGCCGGGTCCGCCTCGGCGAGTCCGTCGAGGAACGCCGCGAGCATCGACGGCACGAAGTGCGCCGTGGTGACGCCACGGCGCGCGATGACCTCCCGCAGGTACTGCGGATCGCGGTGACCGTCCGGACGCGCCACCACCAGCGTGGCACCGGTGATCAGGGGCCAGAAGAACTCCCACACCGACACGTCGAACCCGGACGGCGTCTTCTGCAACACGCGGTCGGCGGCCGTCAGGCCGTACTCGGCCTGCATCCAGGCCAGGCGGTTGACGATGGCGCGGTGGCTGACGACCACGCCCTTCGGGCGCCCGGTCGACCCGGAGGTGTAGAGCAGGTACGCGGCCGAATCGGGGAGTACGGGCACCACCGAGGCCGGTGCCGCCGATGCGCCGAGAACAGCCCCGTCGGAATCGATCTCCACGACCCGGGCATCGGTGTCGATGCGGGCCACGTCGGGGCCCAGCAGCACCAGCGCCGGCCGCGCGTCGGCGACCATGTAGGACAACCGGTCCGCGGGATAGCTGTCGTCGAGCGGCAGGTATCCCGCTCCGGCCCGGTGGATCGCGAGCAGCGCGACCACGAGCGCCGCACTGCGTCGCACCGAGACGGCGACCACGCCGCCCGCCGCTCCCTGCAGGTGCGCGGCCAGCGCCGCGGCGGCCCGGTCGAGCTGCGCGTAGGTCCACTCCTGTCCGGTGTCGTCCACGACGAGGGCGAGCGCGTCGGGAGTCGCGGCGGCCTGGCCGGCGAACAGCTCGGAAAGGGTCGACTCGTCGACGCCGACGGTGTGTCCCGACTCGGCTGCGGCGAGCGCAGCCCGGTCGGCGTCGGTCAACGGGTCGAGGCTCGACAGCGCCGATTCCGGGTGCGCCGCGATCTGTTCGAGCAGCAACGTCAGCCTGTCCGCGAACGACTGTGCGGTCGCGTGGTCGAACAGGTCGGTCGCATACTCGATGCGGCCGCGGACTCCCCCGTCGTCCGCGGCGGCGAGCTCGAAGGTCAGGTCGAACTTCGACGTGCCCGTTTCCACGAACACCGGCGCCACGTCCAGACCGGTCATCGCCACCGGGTCGATCGGGTCGCGGTACTGCACGAGCACCTGGAACAGGGGCTGACGCGACAGCGAGCGCGCCGGGGCCATCCGCTCGACCAGCACCTCGAACGGAACGTCCTGGTGCGCATAGGCGTCCAGGTCCGCGTCCCGAACGCGGCGCAGCAGCTGCGCGAACGTGGGATCGCCACTCAGGTCGGTCCGGAGGACCAGGGTGTTGACGAAGAACCCGACCACCCGCTCCAGTGCGGCGTCGGCGCGGCCCGCGACCGGCGAGCCCACGACGATGTCGTCGCCGGCGCCGAGTTCACGCAGCAACACCGCGACCGCGGCGTGGGTGAGCATGAACATCGTCGCGCCGGAGTCCGCGGCGACCGCGGCCAGCGACCGTGCGACGTCGGAGCCGAGGGTGAACCCGACCGCGGATCCGCGGTAACCGGCGACGGCGGGACGGGGCCGGTCCCGAGGCAGGGTCAGTTCCTCGGGTTGGCCCGCGAGGACCGCCGTCCAGTGGTCGAGCTGGGTCGCCACCGGGGAGCCGGCCTCCGTCGGATCGCCCAACACCTGCGGCTGCCACACACTGAAGTCGCGGTACTGCACCGGAAGCTGCTGCGGCAAAGCCACATCCGATCCCGAGAGGTGTGAGTACGCAGCCGCGAGGTCGGCGATCAGCGGGCGCGCCGACCATTCGTCGGCAGCGATGTGGTGCACCAGCAGCATCAGGTGTGCGTCGTCGGGAGCGGTCCGCACCAGCACTGCGCGCAGCGGCAGCTCGGCTGTGATGTCGAAGGCGTACGTGCTCGCGTCGACCAGCCGCGCATCGAGGTCGGCGGCGTCGACGTCGTCGACCGCGAGCGGAACCTCGCACTCGTCGATGTCGAGGACGCGCTGGTATCCGATGTGTCCGTCGCCGGAGGTGAACACCGTGCGCAGGCTCTCGTGCACGGTGAGCAGATGCGCGAGGGCTCCGCGCAGGGCGTCCACGTCGACCCTGCCGCGCAGACGCATCGTGAACGGAATGTTGTAGGTGGGGCCCGCGCCTTCGAGTTGGAACAGGAACCACAGCCGACCCTGCGCCGCCGACATCGGAACGAGGTCGGCGTGTTCACCGCGCACCAGCGGAACTCGGGCGCTCGGCGCGGTCGCCGCGACGGCCAGTCGCGCGGGCGTCCGCAGATCGAAGATCTCGCGGATGCCCACCTCTCGGCCCAGCCGGGCCCGGATGGCGAAGGAGAGCCGCGTCGCGAGCAGTGAGTTGCCGCCGAGCGCGAAGAAATCCTCGTCGGGGCCGACCGAACTCAGCCCGAGGAGCTCCGCGACGGCGTCGCAGACGTCGCGTTCGGCGTCGGTGACCGGTTCGCGGCGCGCCACGTCCCGGGACGGTGCGGGCAGCGCGTCACGGTCCACCTTCCCGTTGGGCAACGTCGGGAACTCGCCGAGCACCACGAACGCGGCGGGAATCATGTAGTCCGGCAGACGGTCCCGCAGGTGTATCCGGAGGTCGTCGCCTGCGAGATTCGCGTCACCTGCCACGTAGCCGACGAGCTGGTCCGCACCGGACGCGCCCGCCCGAACCATGACCACTGCCCGTTCGACGTCGGGGTGCGCGGCCAGCGCCGCTTCCACCTCGCCCGGCTCGATGCGGAACCCGTGCAGGCTCATCTGGCTGTC
Source organism: Rhodococcus sp. Q (assembly GCF_005503035.1). NCBI lineage: Bacteria > Bacillati > Actinomycetota > Actinomycetes > Mycobacteriales > Nocardiaceae > Rhodococcus > Rhodococcus sp. Q. The sequence continues at coordinate 125,227 of NZ_SCOY01000007.1, read as the reverse complement.
GGCGCGGGAGACGAACGCGAGTTCGCCGGTGCGGGTGCGCCGGACGAGGTCGCCGGTGCGGAACAGGCGACCGCCCCCGAACGGGTTCGCGACGAACCGGGCGACAGTGAGCCCCGGCCTACCGAGATAGCCACGCGCGAGTTGCACTCCACCCACGTGGAGTTCGCCGACCACGCCGTCCGGGACGGGCTGCAGACGAGCGTCGAGGACGTACTCCGTGACACCGGGAACGGCCGCGCCGATCAGTACCTGTGGGCCGTCCGCGGCCCACACGTTGACGTCGCCCGCGACCTCGGAGGAACCGTACGAGTTGTAGACCGTCACTCCGCCGTTCACGTCGCCGGTGAGTGCGTCGATGACCCGAGGTTCGAGGGGTTCGCCGCTGAGGAACCAGGTGGGTACGTGGGCTCCCGCCTCGACGAGCGCGACAGCCAGGCTGGGCACCGCGGTCACCTGGGTGACGCCGTGTGCCGCGACGAGGTCGGCCATCGCACCGGGATCCTTCGCGGCCGCGTCGTCGGCGAGGACCAGGCGCGCTCCCGAGAGCAGGCCTGCCAGCAGTTCGGTGGAGCCGTCGATGAAGCTGAGCGACGACTTCGCGAGCCGAACGTCACCGGCGACGGGAAGGTCGTGCTGCCACAGTATCCGATTCGTCAGTGCGGCAACGGTTCCCGGGACACCCTTCGGCACGCCCGTGGACCCGGAGGTGTACACCACGTACGCGAGGTTCGCTCCGCGCAGGGAGGTGATCCGCTCGGCGTCGTCGATCTCGGCGGTCGACCGTTCGGCGGCGTCGGCTTCGAGGTCCGCGATCGTGACCACCGGCGACGTCGACACCAGCGGCGACACCGCTGCGGCAGCCTCTGCGTCGGTGAGAACCAGTGCGGGAGCGGCGTCGGTGAGCATGTGCTCGATCCGAGTGGCCGGGTAGGACGGGTCCACCGGCAGGTACGCAGCGCCCGCCGCGATCACCGCGCGCAGCGCGACCACCGTCGCGGCGGTGCGAGTCGCGGCGACCGCGACGATGGTGTCCGGTCCGACGCCGCGGTCGATGAGCACACGTGCCAGCCGGTTCACGCGAGCCGAGAGATCGGCGTAGGTCAGCTCGGCGGCATCCGCGACCAGCGCGACGCGGTCCGCGAACTCGTGGTCGGCCGCGGCGAGCACGTCCGGCAGCAACTGCATCGGCACCGAAGGCGTCGCCGGCCCCACCAGCGCGTCCCGCTCGGAGGGAAGCAGCACGTCCACCGCGTGCACGGCGGGATCGCCGGAACCAGCGACCACGCCGAGCACCGCGGTGAGTCGCTTCGCGATCGCATCGACGGTTTCCCGGTCGAACAGGTCGAGCGCGTACTCGACCCGGACGTCGAGACCCGCCGGCAGTTCGACGAATTCGAAGGTGAGGTCGAACTTCGCGGTCCCTGTGGACAGGTACGACGGTTCGACGTCGAGGCCCGCGAACGACGGAGCGACATGCGGCGTGCGGTGCTGCACGAGGGTCTGGAACAGCGGGTGACGCGACAGTGACCGCGTCACTCCGGCCGCGTCCACGACATCCTCGAACTGCGCGTCCTGGTGCGCGAACGCGTCGAGGTCGGTGCGACGCACCCGGTCGAGGAGTTCGGTGACGGTCGGGTCGCCGGACAGGTCGACGCGAAGCGCGACGGTGTCGACGAACAGACCGACGACGTCCTCGACACCCCCTGCGCCGCGGCCCGCGACGGGGGCGCCGAGCACGATGTCGTCTCCCCCACCGAGCCGTGCGAGCAGGAGCGCGACAGCGGCCTGCACCGTCATGAACATCGAGGTTCCGGTACCGGCGGCGCGGGCGCGCAGTCCGTCGATCACGCCCGCACCGAGGTGGAGCCAGACGTCCGCACCGCGCTGCGTCGAGACGGCGGGCCGGGTGCGGTCACGCGGCAGCGCCAGCTCCTCCGGCACCCCCGCGAGCTCGCTGCGCCAGAAGTCCAGCGCAGCAGCAGGTTCCGGATTGCCTTCCTGCCAGGCGGCGTAGTCTGCGTACTGGATGCGCCCGGCGTCACCCGGCAGGTCGCCACCCGAGTACACCGTCGCCAGGTCCCGTAGCAGCGGACCCGCCGACCACTCGTCGCCCGCAAGGTGGTGGATCACCAGCAGCAGGACGGCGGCATCGGGAGCGGTGCGCAGCAGATGCGCGCGAATCGGGATCTCGGCGGTGAGGTCGAACGGCGCGCGTGCCGCGTCTCGCAGCGCCGAATCCAGCTCGGTCTCGGTGACATCGGCAACGACGGTCGGAATCACCGTGGCCGGGGGCAGGATGCGGGCGACACCGACCCCTGCGGAATCCACGACGACCGAACGCAACACCTCGTGCCGCGCGACGACCGCGGCGAGTGCGCGATGCAGTGCGTCCACGTCGACGGTGCCCGAGATCCGCAGGACGAAGGGGACGTTGTAGGTCGCGGACGGACCGTGTGCCCGGTGCAGGAACCACAGTCGCTGCTGAGCCGCCGACAGCGGCATCTCCTCTGTCCGGGGCACGGGCGTCACAGCGGAAAGCGTCGGGGTCGCCGAGTCGACGACGGCCGCGATACCGGCGACGGTCGGGGCGTCGAACACCTCGCGCAGCGACAGACTCACACCGAGGGTGCCCGCGATCCTCGCCAGCAGTCGCGTCGCGGACAGCGACGTGCCGCCGAGCGTGAAGAAGTCGGCGTCGACGCCCGGATCGCCGAGACCGAGCAGATCGGCGAACATCGCCGCCACCGCGTGCTCGGACGTCGTCCGCGCACTGCGGCCCGTGTCGATGGCACCGAAATCGGGTTCCGGCAACGCTTTCCGGTCGACCTTCAGGTTCGGGGTGAGCGGGAACTCGTCCAGCACGACGAGCGCCGAGGGAACCATGTACTCCGGCAACGCAGCGGCGAGATGCGCCCGCAACGCGTCGGTGTCGACACTCGCGCCGTCGGCGGGCGTCACGTAGGCGGCGAGATGCAGGGCGCCCGTCGCGTCCGGCCGCGCCACCGCGACGGCCGCGGACACGGCGTTGAACCCGGCCGCGACGGTCTCGATCTCGCCGAGTTCGATCCGATGCCCCCGCACCTTCACCTGGTCGTCGCCGCGGCCGAGATATTCGAGGGCCCCGTCCCGGCTCCAGCGCACGAGGTCGCCGGTGCGGTAGAGGCGACCGCGACCGGCCGGGTCGGCGACGAACCGGGAGGCGGTGAGGTCCGGTCGGCCCCGGTATCCGCGGGCCAGTTGCGGCCCCGCGATGTACAACTCGCCGACGACGCCCGCCGGGACGGGCTGCAGGAACCGGTCGAGGACGGCGGCGGCGGTTCCGGGGAAGGGCGAGCCGATGGAGCCGGACCATTCCCGGTCCGCGGGGACCGGCGCGGACGTGCACCACACCGTCGCCTCGGTCGGGCCGTACATGTTGGTGACGGTCCGCGCGCGAGCCGAGAGCGCCGCGGCGACCGGCGTCGGCAGCGCCTCGCCGCCGACGAGGACCGCGACTGACGTCAGGTCCACCGCGGGATGTTCGAGCACCGCACCCCACAGCGACGGCGTCGCCTGCATCGCGGTGACGGATTCCGCCGCGATCAGGTCGGCGAGCGCGGCGGGATCGCGGGCGGAGTCCTCGTCGGCGAGCACGACCGCGCCGCCCACACTCAGCGGGACGAACAGTTCGAGCACGGCGATGTCGAAGGACAGGGTCGTCACCGCGAGAAGTCGTGTTGTGGAGTCGATTCCGGCGAGTGCGGCGGCGGTGTCGACGAAGCGCGAGAGGGCTCGTCGGTCGAGGACGACGCCCTTCGGGTTTCCCGTGGAACCGGAGGTGTAGATCACGTAGGCGGTGTTCTCCGGCGTTGCGGCAGTGCGCCCGGACGGCCCCGGCTCGGCGGATTCCGCCCAGGACGCGACCCCGCCGGCGACCGTCGCGACGACGGTTCCCGCGGGGACCGCCACCCGACCGGTGAATCCCGCGGTCGTCAGCAGGATCGCGGGACGCGCATCGGCCAGCATGTAGTCGAGCCGCGACGTCGGGAACTGCGGATCGAGCGGCACGTAGCCGGCGCCGGTGCGCAGCACCGCGAGCAGGGCGACCACGACGTCGGCGGTGCGGGGCAGTGCCAGGGCAACCAGGGACTCCCGCACCGCTCCCCGGACCGTCAGCTCGGCGGCGAGCGTGTCGACTCGGTCGGCGAGTTCCCGGTAGGTGAGCCGATCGTCACCCGCGACGAGCGCGAGCGCATCCGGACGGGCCGCGACCTGCTCGTCGAATCGGGCCAGGACGTCGCGGCTGTCGTCGACGGCGACCGTTCCCACCCACTCGGCCAGTTCGCGTCCCGACGCGGCGTCGAGCAGATGCACCCGAGCCAGCGCAGGCCCGTCGACGGTCGCGGCGTCGACCAGTCGGGTGAGTCCCGCGACGAGCCGATCGAGGTCGGCGTCGGTGTAGCGCTCGGCGTCGGCATCGATCTGGATCTCGAGCGCGCGAGTGTCGTCGAGGCGGCGCACCACGAAGGCGATGTCCCGGACCGGCCCGCGCGCGAGGGAGTGCACGGTCGCGGTGGCACCGGTGAAGCGCAGCGTATCGCCGAACGGCTTGATGTTGACGGTCGGGCCGACCGGACCCGCCGCGGCAGCCGGGAGCCGGAGGGCGCGATGGATGTCCTCCGCGCGGCGCCGGGCGTGGGGGGCGGTGCGGGCGACGGCGGCCCGGACGGAGTCGGTCAGCGCCGCGATGCCTGCGCCGGGATCGACGGACACGCGGAGCGGGACCACGTTCACCGCGGTCGTCAGGACCTTGGCTGCCGCGGTCCCCAGCCGGTTCATCGCCGGGAACCCCAGCGTCACATCGAGTTCCCCGGTGACCCGCGCGAGATACCCGGCGATGACGGCGGTCACCGCGTCGGCCCAGCCGCCTCCCGCGGCCCGGCCCACGGCGTCCAGGCGGTCGGCAGCCCCGGCATCGAGGGTGACGGTCCGGCCGCGCAGCTCCCGCGCCACCGCCGATGCGGACGGCGGGGGCGCGAGCGCGGGACTGATCGAGTCCGGTGCGCCTCGCAGTTCCGCGACCCAGAAGTCGCGGTCCGCTTCGGCGACAGCCGATTCGGCGTACTCGTCGCCCGCGGCGATCACCTTCGCGACGGGGTCGAACCGCGGCGCGGGCGGCTCGGCGCCGGCGGCGAGCGCGTTGTACACGGCGGCGATCCGGCGACCGAGCAGGCTGTATCCGTAGACGTCGAGAAGTACGTGATGGGCCCGGTGGAACAGCGCCACATGATCGGGCCCGAGCACGTGAACCGTCGCGCCGTAGCCCGGCTGCGCGGTGAGGTCGATCGGCTGCCTCAGCTGCGCCCGCATCTCGCCGAGCGCCGCCTCGATGCCCGCGGACGTGACGACCGGCGTGGACGGCACCGCCGCGCCGCCGGGAACCTGGACGACCTCCCCGTCGACGACGTCGATGCGCGTCCGCAACTCCGGAGACTGGGCCACCACCACGTCGACGGCGCGCGCGAGGGTCGCGGCGTCGACCGGTCCGACGATGTCGATGCACTGGCCGGTGACGAAGGCCGGATTGTCCGGGTCGAGCTGCTGAGCGAACCACATCCCCGCCTGCGCGGCCGACAGGGGGTGCTCCATGCTCGACTCCACCGACGACTCCTCATCACACTCGACGCGCCCGCCCGTCCGCACACACGGCAGGCCAAGATAGTTAGGTTAGCCTATTCTATAGAGGCGCCGAGGCGTGCCGGTCGCAGGTACCCGCCCCCCGGTTCAGTGGAGGATGCGATCGAGGAAGTCCCCGACCTCGGGCGCCGACTGCGCGAGACCGTCGACATGACCGGCGCCCGGGAGCCGGAGGGTCAACTGCTCACCCGCGAGCGCGAGCTCGGCGGCGAACCACAGTGCCAGCGGCGGTGGCACCACCCGGTCCTGCGTGCCCTGAACCATCATCAGCGGCTTGTCGAATCCCGTTGTCGGAACACCCAAGTACTCGGTGACGGCCTGCGGAAGGGGGGTTCCCGCCAACGGCCGGGAGAACAGGTCGCCGACGGGGGTCTGGTTCGCGCGGGGCTTGAACTGCGCGAGCGGCGTGCCGTCGGCGGCGTCGACGAGTGCGCGGCCGCGCGGGGTGAGATAGCTGTCGACGTCGAGGTCGGGCCTGGCCTGGCGCAGCCCCGCCGCGATGTACGTCAGATAGAGCGTGACGCCGTCCAGCTTCACATCGGGAAAGTCCGGACCGGCGAGACCGACGAGCCGGTCGAGATTCGTCGGTGCCCCGCTCGCGAACGTGCCTCGGAAGTCGAGGTCCGGCGCAAGCACCTCCGCTCGCACGGTCGTCGCGAGCGCCGCGTGACCGCCCTGCGACTGGCCGGCCACGGCCCAGCGCCGCGACGCGCTCGGGAAGAGTTCCCGGGCAGCGCGGACCGAGTCGACGACATTGTTCGCGACAACATCGGCGTTCAGGTACGGATGCGGACCCGGCGTGCCGAGTCCCGCGTAGTCGGTCGCGACGACCATCAACCCGCGACGCAGCCAGTCCTCGAACAGCGAGCGGTACAGGGGGTACACCACTCCGGACCGGGTGGGCGCGTCCTGATCTGCCATCCCGACGGTGCCGTGCGCCCACGCCACGATCGGCCACCCTCCCTCGGGCGCGATCCCCTCCGGCACCAGCACCTGCCCAGTGGACAGTCCGTCCGCTCCCACTGTTCGGTACGTGAAGGTGAGGTTGTCGGATGCCCCTTCGACCTGAAGGAAGGAGTCCGCGGCGTTGCTCGCGACGACGATGCCCGCGTCACCGACGTTCGCGGACTGCGCATGAGCCGCCCCGCCGCCCGAGGCGGCAACGAGGGTGACTGCGGCGATTCCCGCGAACAATCCACTGACACGGCGCATTCGGTCGGGCCTTCCGTTGGGGTGGTGACGCTTTCGGGAGTCGACCCTAGTTTCTCCGGCACCCGATGTGGGGTGTGCCGATCGGCGAAGTCGGAGCCCGTCACCACCCGCCCGCCGTGCATCCTGCGGTGCCCCGGCACAGGACGGACGACACCCGTGAAGTTAGGATGGCCTATCCCAGTTCTGGAAAGGACCAAGCGTATGCCGGTGACCACGCCGTCCCAGCGGCTCGACCTCCCGATCGTCCTGCGTGAACTCCGGGTCATCCGCACCACCGAGGTGACCCCGCGGATGCGCCGGATCACCGTCGGTGGCGACCAGCTCGGCGCATTCCGCACCGGAGAATTCGACGTCACACCGTTCCGAACCGAGGGCGCCGACGACTACGTGAAGGTGTTCCTGCCCGAGGAGGGCGAAACCGAGCCGGTCCTGCCCGAGCAGCACGACGGCCACCTGCACTGGCCGCGCAAGCCCGCACCCGTCGCCCGCGCGTACACGGTGCGCCGATTCGACGCCGTCACCGGCGAACTCGACCTGGACTTCGTCGTACACGGCCACGGCGTCGGGGGGAACTGGGCGCGCGACGCGAAGCCGGGCGACGTCCTGCACCTGGCCGGACCGAAGGTGTCGACCATTCCCCCGGTCGGGGCGGAATGGTGGCTGCTCGCAGGCGACGAGACCGCGCTGCCCGCCATCGGCCGATACGTCGAGACGCACGACGATCCCGCGACACTGCACGCGGTCGTCCTGGTCGACGGACCCGCCGAGGAGCAGTCCGACCTGGCCGGGGTGACGTGGGTGCATCGGCAGGCCGGGGTCTCCGACGCCCAGGCCCTCGCGGACGCGGTGCGTCGTGTCGTCCCGCAGGCAGGCGACGGGTGGATGTGGATCGCGGGCGAGGCCGCGATCGTGCGGGAACTGCGCGCCGTGGCCAAGGAACGAGGCGTCCCGAAAGCCCAACTCGACGCGTCCGGCTACTGGCGGGTCCCGGTCACCGGCGCCCTGGGACGCGTCCGCGCCCTGCGCGATCAGGCGGTGGAGTCGATGGAGCACCGCCGTCGCGAGCACCACTGACGGGCCACCCGGTGACGGGTGGCCATCACGGTCAGCGGCTGGCGAACTGGTCCGTTGCGCCGGGCACCGGCTCGGCGGGGTCGATCCCGAGCTCGACAATCGTGTTGCTCGCATCGACGTGCACCACCCGGGGAACGAAGTCCGCGGCCTCACGGGTGTCGACATGCCGGTAGGCCATGATGATCACGAGATCACCGGGAGAGATCAGATGCGCTGCGGCACCGTTGATTCCGATCACTCCGGTACCCCGGGCCCCGGCGATGGCATAGGTCTCGAGGCGGGCGCCGTTGTCGATGTCGACGATGTGCACCTGCTCGCCTTCGAGCAGATCCGCGGCGTCCATCAGGTCTTCGTCGATGGTCACCGATCCCACGTAGTGCAGGTCGGCCTGCGTGACAGTGGCACGGTGGATCTTCCCGGAGAGCATGATGCGATTCACGCTCAGTAGGTTAGCCTAAGCGAAGTAGAGTGCGACAGGGGTTGGCCCTCAGGACCACCCCGGCGAGGACACAGAATGACAACCGGCACGGCCACGAGCGCGGCCACACCGCACGAGCCTTCCGGGCCCGCAGAGCCCCACTTCATCCTGTCCAGACCCCACGGCACGGTGACCGCCCGCGGCGTCACCGACTCGATCACCGATCCCGCCCACGCCGTCGCCCGACTGCGAGCAGGCACGCCGATCGTCGGGGCACTCCCCTTCGATGTCCGCGAACCGGCCGCACTGACCGTCCCCGGTCGACTCGACGTCACCACCACGCCACTGCCGGTCCGCACCCGCCCTGCCGTGCCCACCGTCACCGTCCGCAGGCACGTGCCCTCACCGGCCGAGCACACCCGCCGCGTCGCCGACGCCGTCACGCGTCTGCGCGAAACATCGCTGCGCAAGGTCGTTCTCGCTCGCGCCCTCGAACTGGACGCCGCCGAGCCACTCGATCATCGCGCGATCCTGGACCGCCTCGTGGCCGCCGATCCGTCCGGAAACGGCTACTCCGTCGACCTCGGCCCGGCCGGAGACGACCATCACGGTGTGCGACTCGTCGGCTCGAGCCCCGAGGTGCTGATCCGTCGACAGGGCACCACCGTCACGTGCCATCCCCTCGCCGGCTCCGCACCCCGCGACCCCGACCCCGACCGTGACGCCGCCCTCGGGCGCGCGCTCGCCGCGTCGACGAAGGACCTCACCGAGCACGCCTACGTCATCGAGTCACTCACGCAGTCGCTTGCACCGCTGTGCACCGACATCGTGGTTCCCGACGGACCCGTCCTCACGACGACGCCGCAACTGTGGCACCTGGGCACTCCCCTGCGCGCGACCCTGCGCGATCCCGCCGTCACCGCGCTGGAGCTCGCCCTCGCCGTGCATCCGACTCCGGCCGTGTGTGGAACCCCGACCGACGAGGCGATGCGAACGATCCTCGAAGTCGAGGGCAGCCGCGGCTTCTACGCGGGCGCGGTCGGCTGGTCCGACGCGTCCGGTGACGGCGAGTGGATGGTCACTCTTCGCGGCGCGCAGATCGCCGCGGATGGACTCCACGTCGTCGCACACGCGGGCGGCGGCATCGTCGCGGCGTCCGATCCGGAGACCGAACTCGACGAAACCACAACGAAATTCGGCACGATCATGGCCGCGCTTGGCGTCACCGCCTGACCGCGTACGGCAGGAGGCTCACGCCGTTGTGTTCGCCTCCGCCGACGGGTCCGGCACGGTGGTGGTCGCGTCGATCGCCGCGACCACGTCTGCGGTCGTGGGCACCACACCGGCACGCTTGGCGACGTAGTCCAACGCCATCAGGTGCTCGTCTCGGGTGAAGTCCGCGGTGGCGTCCACGACCAGGAACGGCGCGACGTCACTCATGAACGCCTCGGTCGCGCTGAGCATGCAGCCCATGTGCGCGTAGACGCCCGTGACGATCAGCTGGTCGCGGCCGAAGTGCCCGAGCAGCTGACGCAGGTCGGTGCGCTGGAACGCCGAGTACCGCCACTTGGTGACCTGGATGTCCGATCCACGCGGGGCGAGTTCCTCGACGACCTCGGTGTCGCGGCCGGTCGTCATGCCGACCCCCCAGAAGTCGGCGAGGATCCCGCGCCGCGACGGGTGCTGATCGCCCGGCTGCATCGTGTAGATGACCGGAATACCGGCCCGCGTGCAGGCGTCACGGATGGCGGCGATGTTCGCGATCACCGAGGCGATCGGCTCGGTCCCCGGCTCGTACGCGTCGATGAAGTACTTCTGCATGTCGTGGATCAGCAGTGCGCATCGCGAGGAGTCCAGGGCCCAGTCGACACGGTCGGCGGGTACCTCGTCGCGGCTGGGCAGGTCGTACGGCGCGATGGGCGGGATGGCCATCCGGTGACTCCTTGTCGTCGTTGGGTGCGTGAGTTCTGATGTGGCGGTTCACATGTCGAGCGTTGCTCCGCCGTCGACCCGGAGGTCGTGCAGCGTGACGTGGCGGGCGGCGTCCGAGCACAGGAACAGCACGGTCTGCGCGATGTCCTCCGGCCGGGCGATGCGGCCGAGTGGGATGCCGAGCCGGAACGACGCCGCGTCGCCCGCGATCACGGCCGGCGACTCGTCGTCACCGGACCACATTCCGCGCAGCATCGGCGTGTCCGTGGAGCCAGGCGACACGACGTTGCACCGGATGCCGTGCGGTGCGAGTTCCAACCCGAGGCTGCGCAGGTAGGCCGTCGCAGCCGCCTTCGACGCGCCGTAGGCGGCCATCGACGTCCGCGGGGTCGCTGCCGCGTTCGACGACACCCCCACGATCACCCCGGGCTCCGCACCGGCTCTCACGGCCGCGACGAGGCGCCGCGCCGCCTCACCGGCGACGTTGCGGGTTCCGGTGGCGTTGACGGCCATGCAGGCGTCCCAATCGTCACCCAGGTCCATTCCGGAGCCGGTGCGCAGGACGCCCGCGGCATGGACGAGGATCGCGATCGGCCCGACGGCCGCCTCGGTGGCGTCATAGGCGGCCGCGACGGCGTCGAGGTCGGTGACGTCGACGGCGAGCGTCTCACCCGCATGCAGGTCGGCGTCGGCCTCACCGGCGAGGTCCCATCGCGCGACGGTGGCACCCACCGACTCGAGCAGGCGCGCGACGGCGGCACCGATGCCGCCCGCGGCACCGGTCACGAGTACGGAACGCCCGGTCACACCCTCCACAGCCATAAGCGTAGGCTACCCTTACGGATTTGGTGGTGACGCCGCAGGGCACACCCGAAGCGAAAGGGATGCGGTGCCCGAGCAGTCGAAGGGACCTGTCGAGTTCACCCGGTGGCCGGAGACCGACGCAGCACGCTACCGAAGCGAAGGCATCTGGGCGGGAACGACGTTCGACCGTATCCTGCGCGACACGGCGACCCGGCGCGCGGACACCGTCGCCGTGATCGACGCCGACACCTCGTGGACCTACTCCGAGCTCGATGCCCGAGTCGGCACCCTCGCCGCCGGGCTCCTCGATCTCGGCATCGAACCGCGGCAACGCGTGATGGTCCAGCTTCCGAACAGGGCCGAGTACGTCGCCACCGTCTTCGCACTGTTCCGCATCGACGCCCTACCGGTGTTCTGCCTGCCCGCGCACCGCTCCGCGGAACTGACCGCGCTGGCCGCGGCCTCCGAGTCGGTCGCCATCGTCGTGGCACACCATCACGAGGGATTCGACCACGCCGCGCTCGCCGCCGACGTCGCCGCGGCCGTGCCCTCCCTGCGCACCATCGTCTGCATCCCCGACGCAGGAGCCGTCGCCCCCGAGGGCACGGTCGCGTTCGATGCGGTTCACGGCCACGACCGCGAGTTCCCCACAGCCGACCCCGGCGAGGTCGCGTTCCTGCAGCTGTCCGGTGGCAGCACCGGCGTCCCCAAGCTCATTCCCCGCACGCACGACGACTATCTCTACAGCGTGGTCCGCAGCAACGAGGTGTGCGGTGTCACCGAGGACACCGTCTACATGGCGACTCTTCCTGTGTCCCACAACTTTCCCATGAGCTCGCCGGGAATCCTCGGAGCCGTCGTCGCCGGTGGCACCATCGCGCTGACACCCTCCCCGGCCCCGTCGACCGCCTTCGCGATGATCGAACGGGCCGGCGTCACGATGACCGGACTCGTCCCGCCCCTGGCCCGGTTGTGGACGGAATCCGCCGAACGCGGACAACCCCACGACATCTCCACCCTCGCCACCGTCCAGGTCGGCGGGGCACGCTGCCCCGACGAGCTCGCCACCCGCATCGGCCCCGCACTCGACGCCCGCCTGCAGCAGGTGTTCGGCATGGCCGAGGGCCTCGTCTGTTACACCCGCCTCGACGATCCCGACGAGGTCGTCACCACCACCCAGGGGCGGCCGATGTCGCCGCTGGACCGGATCCGAGTCGTCGACGACAACGACGTCGACGTCCCGGCGGGCAGCGAAGGCTCCCTGATGACCCACGGCCCCTATACAATTCGCGGCTACTACCGGAACTCAGACGCCAATTCTCGCTCGTTCACCGACGACGGCTGGTACCGGACCGGCGACATCGTGCGCGTCGACGCGCGCGGCAACATCACCGTCTGCGGGCGCGCCGTCGACCGGATCAACCGGGGCGGCGAGAAGGTGTCCGCCGAGGAGGTCGAGGAACACCTGCTGGCACATCCCTCGATCCGGGACGCGGTGGTCGTGGCGATCGCCGACGAGTACCTCGGCGAACGCACCTGCGCGTTCGTCCTCGCCGCGGATGAGGACAACCCACCCAAGACGGGTCAGATCCGCGCCTTCGTCCGGGACCGCGGCCTGGCCGCATGGAAGATCCCCGACAAGGTGCAGGTTCTGGACGCGTTCCCCGAAACCGGCATCGGCAAGACCAGCCGCAAGGAGTTGCGCAGAGCGCTGACGGGTCGCTGACTGCCCGAGCCGGGTGGTGGTCGGTCAGCGCTCGATGGCGATGACCGCGCCGGGCTGCAACCACCGGATCAGCCACACCAGCGCCGCCTCGTCGATGGCGACGCACCCGAGAGTGGGCTCACCGTTGGTGACGTGAAGGAAGAACGCGCCGCCGTCGCCGGGCACCCGCGCCTTGTTGACGCCCATCGTCACCGCGTAGCGGTACTCGGGGATCTGCAGCTGTTCGGCGGAGTCCTCGTCGAACGCACACGATCCCGGCTCGCAGACCTGGTGGGTGTTGAACGTCGGGCTGTTCGGGTCGCCGTCCCACCAGTCGTCCGGTCCGACGGTCCGATAGGGCAGTCCACCACCGGGCGAGGGTGCGGTGCCGAACGCCTCGTCCAGGCTGAACACCCCGGTCGGGGTGGCCGGAACGCCGTCGCGCGCCTTCTCGGTGAAACCCGACTCACCCACCAGAGCGGGAAGCGACGGGGACACGCGGTGCCAGCCGACCGGCGAACGCTGCCAGGCCTCGAGCGTCGCACCCGAACCACTGGTGCCGTTGACGGCGACGACCTGGGTTGCGGCTCCGACCTCGCCTGCGAACCACGGCCCCTGAGCTGCGGCGAACGGCGCGCACAGCAGGGCCAGTACCGTCGCCACAACGGTCGAAAATATGACTGACATCACATTCCGCACACCACATCGTGACCGGTCGCGGCCCCGGGGTCAAACGCTGGCAGGATCGGCCCAACTCTGACCGCCCTACCCACGGAGGATCCATGACCTCGACCGACCTCGACGCGACCGCTTCCATCGCGGTGGTCGAACGCTTCCTGACCGCGCTCGCGCACTCCGACGTCGACGCCGCAGTGGCCCTCACCACCGACGACCTGGTGTGGCACAACGTGGGCGTGCCCCCTCTGCGTGGCGCCCGCGCCGTGCAGGCGCTCCAGGGCCTGGCCCGCCCGTGGATGCGCTTCGACGTGATCCTGCACAACGTGGCGTCCGACGGGAACGTGGTGCTGACCGAACGCACCGACCTGCTCGCCCTTGGCCCGGTCACCCTCGAGTTCTGGGTGTGCGGCACGTTCGAACTGCGCGACGGCAAGGTCGCGGTCTGGCGCGACTACTTCAGTATGCGGGACATGCTGCGCGGCTTGGCCGTTGGCATCGGACGCCTGGCGCTGGGTCGTCGCGGCGGCCGCTCGTCCGGCTATCTGGGTGCGTAGTGGACGGCGGCGATCGACGCGAACGAACGGGAGTGTGACATGGGTGTCTGGGGCTCAGGGAATTTCGACAGCGACACGGTCGCGGACGGGTTGGGCGAACTGACCGGCAGGATTCTCGACGACATCACCACCGAGTTCGAGGACGACTCGAACCTGGAGCCGGACGAGTGGGGCGGAAACATGGTGCCTGCCTGGCTCGAGATCCTCACCGAGATCGCCGAGACGCGGCGAGTCGGTGTGACCTTTCCCTCGGCAACCGTGCTGACGGACTGGCGGGACCGATACCTGCGCGTGTGGGACGGATACATCGACGGACTCGAGCCGGGCCCCGACCACAAGGTCGCGCGCCGGTCCGTGCTCGTCCACACCTTCGACAGAGCCCTTGCCGTCGCTGCCGAACGACAACAAGCGTAGGTGGAACGCCTTTCGGATCATCAGGGGTGAAACCCTGGTTCGAGCACCTGATCCGAGATACGAAATGGGGTCATGAGCGCAGAACCGCGACGTGTGAGTCTCAACGCCTTCATCTACCCGACCGGACACCACGAGGCGGCCTGGCGGCACCCCGACAGCCGGCCGCAGAGCATCTACGACGTCCGCTACTTCCAGGACATCGGACGCACCGCCGAGGCCGCGAAACTCGACGGCGTGTTCTTCGCCGACGGACCCGCCCTGCGCACCGACGTGCGCTACAACGTCACCTACGGACTCGAACCGATCACCCTGCTCACGGCCATCGCGTCGGTCACCACCCACCTCGGACTGATCGCGACCGCCTCGACCACCTACTACGAGCCCTACAACCTCGCGCGCCTGTTCTCCTCGCTCGATCACATCTCGGGAGGGCGGGCGGGCTGGAACATCGTCACCACCGGAACAGACAAGGCGGCAGCCAACTTCGGGCTCGATGCCCACCCCGACCACGCCGAGCGATACGCACGAGCACACGAGTTCGTGGAGGCAGTCGTGAAGCTGTGGGACAGCTGGGAGGACGACGCACTCGTCGTCGACAAGCAGACCGGCGTGTACGCGGACCCGTCGAAGATCCACACGATCGATTACGCGGGCGACCACGTCAAGGTACAGGGACCGTTCGGCGCGGCCCGGTCACCGCAGGGGCATCCGGTACTCGTCCAGGCCGGATCGTCCAACGACGGTCGCGCGTTCGCGGGCCGGCACGCGGAGGCGATCTTCACTGCGCACCAGCGCCTTTCGGACGCCCAGGTGTTCTACAAGGACATCAAGAACCGGGCGGCGGAGTTCGGCCGCAACCCGGATCACGTCAAGGTGCTCCCCGGAATCAGCCCGTTCATCGGGGACACCGAGGAGGCGGCGAAGGCGCTCGAACGCGAGTTCAACGAACTCACCGTTCCCGAGTACGGCCTGGAGCAGCTCGAATCGCTCACGGGGAAGAGCGTGCGCCACATCGGACTCGACGAGCGGATTCCGCTCGAGGTCTTCGCCGGCGCCGGCGACGTCGCCGACAACTCGGCAAGCCGACTCCAGGTCCTGGCGGGGATCGTGGAGCGGGAACAGCCCACCGTGCGGCAATTGCTGCACCGGCTGGCCGGTGCCCGTGGGCATCGCGTCGTCGCGGGCACCGCGGAGCAGGTC
Organism: Rhodococcus sp. Q; assembly: GCF_005503035.1. Taxonomy (NCBI): domain Bacteria; kingdom Bacillati; phylum Actinomycetota; class Actinomycetes; order Mycobacteriales; family Nocardiaceae; genus Rhodococcus; species Rhodococcus sp. Q. The sequence goes on along the minus strand of NZ_SCOY01000007.1, from coordinate 109,560 downwards.
GCGGACACCATCGAGGAGTGGTTCACCCAGGGTGCCGCGGACGGGTTCAACGTCATGCCCCCGCAGTATCCGCAGGGCCTGGAGGTCTTCGCGACGCAGGTCGTGCCGATCCTGCAGGAGCGGGGACTCTTCCGCACCGAGTACGAGGGTGTGACGCTGCGCGACCACTACGGCCTGCCTCGTCCCGTCAGCCAGTACGCGACGGTCTGAACCGCGAAGACACGTTCGGCAGGATCAGCCCCGCGCAGCGAGGCCGATCCTGCCGAACTGGCGTGCTATGCGGTGGGGCCGAACTCCTCGAGCATCTCCGTCACGAGAGCCGCGATCGGCGAACGCTCGCTCCGGGTCAACGTGATGTGCGCGAAAAGCGGATGTCCCTTGAGCTTCTCGATCACCGCCGCGACACCGTCGTGCCGACCGACGCGCAGGTTGTCGCGCTGGGCGACGTCGTGGGTCAGCACGACACGCGACCCGCTGCCGAGTCGCGAGAGAACGGTCAGCAGCACGTTCCGTTCCAGGGACTGCGCCTCGTCCACGATCACGAACGAGTCGTGCAGCGAGCGACCGCGAATGTGCGTGAGCGGCAGCACTTCCAGCATCCCGCGGTTGATGACCTCGTCCATCACCTCGGGGCTGGCAAGACCGTCGAGGGTGTCGAACACGGCCTGCGCCCACGGTCCCATCTTCTCGCTCTCGCTGCCCGGCAGGTAGCCGAGCTCCTGCCCGCCGACCGCGTAGAGTGGCCGGAACACGACCACCTTGCGATGGGTGCGGCGCTCGAGCACCGCCTCGAGGCCCGCGGTGAGCGCGAGCGCCGACTTGCCGGTACCCGCCTTGCCGCCGAGCGAGACGATCCCGACGCTCTCGTCGAGGAGCAGGTCGAGGGCGACCCGCTGTTCGGCGGAGCGGCCGTGCAACCCGAACGCCTCCCGCTCCCCCCGCACCAACTGCACCCGCTTGTCGGGGGTGACCCGCCCCAGTGCGCTGGATCGGCCCCCCAGAAGTCGGATTCCCGTGTGACACGGAAGTTCCCGCGCCTCGTCGAGGTCGATCACGCCGTCGGCGAAGAGTCGGTCGATCTGCTCCGACGCGACATCGAGTTCCGTCATCCCGGTCCACCCGGACGTCACGACGTCCTGCGCGTGGTACTCGTCGGCGGGCAGTCCGACCGCGCCCGCCTTGACGCGAAGCGGGATGTCCTTGCTCACGAGGACCACGTCGTAGTCCTCGGCGGCCAGGTTGAGTGCGCACGCGAGAATTCGGGAATCGTTCGAATCGGTGCGGAAGCCCACGGGGAGCACGGCGGGGTCGGTATGGTTCAGCTCGACCTGCAGTGTGCCGCCCTCCGTGCCGATCGGCACCGGTTGGTCGAGCCTGCCGTGTTCGAGTCTGAGGTCGTCCAGCATCCGAAGCGCCTCTCGCGCAAACCATCCCAGCTCATGGTGGTGGCGCTTGCCCTCCAGTTCACTGATCACCACCAGTGGCAGAACAACCGAATGCTCGGCGAACCGGGTGACGGCCCACGGATCCGAGAGCAGAACGGAGGTGTCGAGGACGTAGGTGCGGACGGAGCGGTTTGCGGTCACGGTGGCTCCTACACTGACGCGGCGCCCGCGCAAGCGGCGGTTCGCTGGGCCGATCGGTCCGGGTGGGGCGACGCCCACAGGGACCGGGCGCCGGTCCCCTCGCACTGCGCGAAGTCAGTCACGACTCGAACCTCCCGGACGGGCAACTTCCCCTGTCACCCGTTGGCCTGAACGCTACGTCCACTCCGCCCCACCGTGCGCGACCAACACGGTGAACGTTGGGTAAACCAACAACCCGGCCGAAGCAGCGAAATGGCCCGCCCCCATGCGGGTGCGGGCCATGTCGCGTGGTCGGGTCAGACGTTCTTGGAGAGCAGGCCCCAGTTCTCGAGCCCGTCGTAGAGCGGGAAGTCGAGAGCCAGCTTCGACACGCGTGCGCGCAGCGCGGGAACGTCGGCGTCGGTGCCGTTCGCGAGCGCCGTCGCGATGATGTCGGCGACCTCGGTGAACTCGGCCTCGCCGAATCCGCGGGTGGCGAGCGCGGGGGTGCCGATGCGCAGGCCGGACGGGTTCATCGGCGGACGGGGGTCGAACGGAACAGCGTTGCGGTTGACGGTGATTCCGATCTCGTGCAGCAGATCTTCACCCTGCTGACCGTCGAGCGCGGAGTTGCGCAGGTCGACGAGGACCAGGTGGACGTCGGTGCCGCCTGTGAGGACGGAGATTCCGTTGCCCTCGACATCGGATCCGCCGAGGCGCTCGGCGAGGATCTTCGATCCGGCGAGGGTGCGCTCCTGGCGCTCCTTGAACTCCGGGGTGCCCGCGATCTTCATGGCGACGGCCTTCGCGGCGATCGCGTGCATCAGCGGCCCGCCCTGCTGGCCGGGGAACACGGCGGAGTTCAGCTTCTTCGCCCACTCCTGCTTTGCGAGGATCATGCCGGAGCGCGGACCGCCGAGGGTCTTGTGGACGGTGGTGGACACGACGTCGGCGTGCGGAACCGGCGACGGGTGCAGGCCCGCGGCGACGAGACCGGCGAAGTGCGCCATGTCGACCCACAGCTTTGCGCCGATCTCGTCGGCGATCGACCGGAACGCGGCGAAGTCGAGGTGGCGCGGGTAGGCGGACCAGCCGGCGATGAGCACCTGGGGACGCTCGGCGAGGGCGATCTCACGGACCTTGTCCATGTCGACGACGTGGGTGTCCTCCCGGACGCCGTAGGACGCGACCTCGTACAGCTTGCCGGAGAAGTTCAGCTTCATGCCGTGCGTGAGGTGCCCGCCGTGCGCGAGGTCCATGCCCATCAGCTTCTCGCCCGGGTTCATCAGCGCCATCAGCACCGCGGCGTTGGCCTGGGCGCCGGCGTGCGGCTGCACGTTCGCGAACTCGGCCCCGAAGACGGCCTTGGCGCGTTCCTTGGCGAGGTTCTCCACGACGTCGACGTGCTCGCAGCCGCCGTAGTAGCGACGCCCGGGGTAGCCCTCGGCGTACTTGTTGGTCAGGACGCTGCCCTGAGCCTGCAGGACGGCGCGCGGAACGAAGTTCTCCGACGCGATCATCTCGAGGGTGTCGCGCTGACGGGCCAGTTCGCCGTTCATTGCCGCGGCAACCTCGGGGTCGAGTTCGGCGAGCGAGGCATTGTTGACGTCGGTGCTGGGCACAGCGGTCATCGAGGGATCTCCAAGTGGAAGGCCGGGCAGGGGCAGCTCCATTCTAGGGCCAGGTCACCGGCACCCTGCCGCGGGTTCCCTGGAACGATGCCGCCGCCGTCCCGATCGCCGGGACAATGCCGCCGTAAGCGGCAGCGGACGCGCTTGGCTGTCCACCACGACGGAGTCCGCCACACCACCGGGAGCAACCGATGACCCTCGACGACCTGATCGCAGAACGCACGATCACCCGCGCCCTGACCCTGATCGCCCGGGCCATGGACGATCGCGACTGGGCGGCCCTCGACGACCTCACCGTTCCGGACATGACAGCGAACCTCGGCACCGGGGAGCTGGGAAGCCGTGCCGAGATGGTTGCGAGCATCCGCTCGTTCCTCGACGCCTGCGGTCCGACGCAGCACCTGCTCGGCAACGTCGTCGTCGATGTCGGCGGCGACACCGCTACCAGCCGCGCATACGTCTCCGACCTGCACCTCGGCACCGGTGACCGGTCGGGCGTCACGTTCCAGACACTCGGCGACTACCACGACAGCTGGGTCCGGCAGGGCGAGGCGTGGCTGCTGACGCGCCGCGTCAAGCTGGGCCGCGGGCACGTCGGCTCGTTCACTGTCCTCGGACCGGGCCCCGACGGCTGGTCGCCCCGCGGCTGACCGCACGATCGCACCCTTCGGCATCGGCCGGGTCGGCGAGGTTGAACAGGCTGTTCCGGCCGGGTTCGATCGGTACGGCGAGTGCGTGCCGGCGTGAATTCCAGCGGGCGAAACCGCCGGTGCGCCGCAATGCCGCCGCCAACCGGCGCGTGTCGTGATGCCAGCACTCCACCACGTCGTGGTGCGACTCCAGCCGGATCAGTCCGCCGCGCCGCACCGAGGCCAGCACGTCGACGGAGTCCCCGTTCTCCCAGCTCTTGCGTGCGTGAACGAAATGCACCCGATGTCCCGGTCCGTAGCTGGTGCAGTGGCGGTCGACGACCGGGATGTCGTGGGACAGGTTGCTCATGGGATCTCCCGAGTTACTCGGGCCGCCCGGAAATCCGGGGGCGCTCGTGCCGACACCGGGCGGTGCCAGCCACTTCGTCACCCGAGCCACCCGCGAGCGTGGGGTTGGCGGCCGTCCAGTCGGGGCTTGGCGACGGCACTCGTGAAGCAGCACCCAGTGTAGGCGACGCCGACGCCCGTGGTCAGCGCAGTGCGGACGGAATCAGCGGCTCGTCGAGGAGGCGCCGGAACAGGTCCGCACGTTCGATGTCGTCGCCCGCGCGTCCGAGCCAGGAGTCGAGCAACCGGTAGCCCTCGACGTACGTCGACGTGTACGCGCGCCAGAGCGGCGAGGACAGGAACCTCAGCGACTGCCTGGCGCGCTCCGGCGACGTGAGGTTCCACGTCTGCAGGAACTCCGCAACCTCGTCGTGGGAGCGTCCGCGGTCGTGCAGCAGCAGTGCCGCGTCCTGACGCACCCCGAGCAGCCCCGCCGACGCCGTCGACAGTGCCTCGGCGCGCTGACCGTCGAAGCGGAGGCCGAGGTCGGCGTAGATCTCCTCCGCCCACTTCCCCCAGCCTTGCCCCACGATCGCGCCGAGTGCATGGTCCGCGAGACCCTCTGCCATAAGGCACTGCGGGGTGTTGACCAGGAAGATCGTGTGCTCGACCTCGCCCGCGTCGACGAGGCCCGCCTCCTTGCGGCAGTGCTCGGTGTGATGACCCGGGTACGACTCGTGCGCGATCAGGTGCGGCAGGTGCGCCATGTGCTGCTTGAGGTCCGAGTTGATGGCGACCTTCGACCGGTAGTCGCCGAGGTAGTAGTTGAAACCCGACCACGGCTTGTCGCCGACCACTTCGTACTCGACGCGCTCGGTCTCGGGCAGCGGGTAGCGGGCGCGCACCAGGTCGCGGAGCGCCGACGAGAACGCCTCGACGCACTCAGCCAGTCGCTCGGGCGGAATCTCGTCGGCCGCGCGGTGCGCCTGCAACCGTTCCGCCAGCGGCCTGCTGCCGTCCCCGGCGAGCACCTCGTCCATCGCGCGATGCGCCGCACGGTAGTCGTCGACGGACCCCGGCTCGATCCGGACGTCGAAGTAGGCGTGCACCTCGTCGACGAAGCCGATCTCCTCGCCCGCGAACTTGCGTGCCGAGCATTCGAGGGCGCGCAGGTGCACATCCAGGAACTCGGCGCGATCCGCCGCGATCTCGACGTTGGACAGTTCGGACCGCAACTCCGCGGCACGACGGGCCAGCTGACGCGGCTCGGGCGGCGGCGCGTTCTCCACCTGCCGACGCAATTCGGGGTCGCCGGTGAAGGCGTCGACGAACCCGTCCTCGATTCGGTCGAAACCGAGCCCGAGCAGCAGATACTCGCGAACGAAGGTGGTGGCGTCCATACCTGTGCACCCTAGTGGCCGGACCCGACGCAGCATCGGACTGTGTGGGCGAGCACAATCCACCTATGCAGATCGAGGCGATGCAGATCGAGGCCGGGGCGCGCGAATGGCGAGGGTGAGCGAAAGCAGCCCGTACGTCGAGTTCGACCGGAAGCAGTGGAGGACACTGCGCAAGGCGACGCCGCTCGTGCTCACGGAGGAAGAACTCCAGGGCATGCGGGGCCTCGGCGAGCAGATCGACCTCGACGAGGTCGCAGAGGTGTACCTGCCGCTGTCGCGACTGATCCACCTCCAGGTCGCCGCACGGCAGCGCCTGTTCGCCGCGACCGCGACCTTCCTCGGGGAGAAGCACCCGGATCGTCAGGTGCCGTTCGTGATCGGTGTCGCAGGTTCCGTCGCCGTCGGCAAGTCCACGACGGCGCGCGTCCTCCAGGCGCTGCTCGCGCGGTGGGAACACCACCCTCGTGTCGACCTGGTGACGACCGACGGCTTCCTGTACTCGACGGCGGAGTTGACGCGCCGCGGCATCATGCACCGCAAGGGCTTTCCGGAAAGCTACGACCGCCGCAAGCTGCTCCGCTTCGTCACCGAGGTGAAGTCCGGCGCCGAAGAGGTTGCGGCACCGGTCTATTCACACCGGTCCTACGATGTCATCCCCGGCCAGTACCACCTGATCCGACAGCCCGACATCCTGATCCTCGAAGGCCTCAACGTCCTGCAGACGGGGCCGCGGCTCATGGTCTCCGACCTGTTCGACTTCTCGATCTACGTCGACGCGAAGGTCGAGGACATCGAGCGCTGGTACATCAAACGCTTCCTGGCACTGCGCAAGACGTCGTTCGCGGACCCGCAGGCCCACTTCCACCACTACTCGAACCTCTCGGACGAGCACGCCACGATCGCCGCCGAGGACATCTGGAATTCGATCAACCGCCCCAACCTGGTGGAGAACATCCTGCCGACTCGTCCGCGCGCAACCCTGGTGCTGCGCAAGGACGCCGACCACTCCATCAACCGGCTGCGGCTGCGCAAGCTCTGAGGCGGCTCCGCCGCAGGTGCGCGAGTGCGGTGGTCCCGGCCGCCTGACTCACGCACCGAGCGGGTCGGCGCCTACGTGCCGAAACGGCGGTGCCGTGCCGCGTAGTCCCGCAGGGCACGGAGGAAATCGACCCGCCGGAACTCCGGCCAGTACGCCTCGGTGAACCAGATCTCCGAGTACGCGCTCTGCCACAGCAGGAACCCGGACAACCGCTGCTCGCCGGACGTGCGGATCACCAGATCCGGATCGGGTTGCCCGGACGTGTAGAGATGCCCGTCGATCGCCTCGACGGTGATCGCGTCGACCAGCTCGGGACCGTCGACGCCTTCGGCCTGCTTCTGCCGCACCAACGAGCGGACCGCGTCGGCGATCTCCTGGCGCCCGCCGTACCCGACCGCGACGTTGACGTGCGTGCCGGTGCGGCCCGCCGTGCGGTCGGCGGCTTCGCGCAGTCGGCGGGCGGAGTCCTCGGGCAGGAGATCGAGGGTGCCGACGATCTTCACGGACCAATTCTGATCAGGTCCGGAGATCTCCTCGACAACGTCGGTGATGATCTCGATGAGGGTGTCGAGTTCCTCGGGGTCGCGGCGCAGGTTCTCGGTGGAGAGCAGATAGATCGTCGCCATCTCGATGCCGGTCTCGTCACACCAGGTCAGCAGTTCGGCGATCTTGAGCGCACCCATCCGGTGACCGTGCGCGACGTCGGTGAACCCGTTCTCCCGCGCCCAGCGGCGGTTGCCGTCGCACATGACGGCGACGTGCCGGGGTCGCTGCATACCGTCGAGCTGCCCGGTGAGGCGCCGCTCGTAGAGGCTGTACAGCAGGTCGGAGGGCTTCACCTGGACATCACCACGGGAGGTCACATTACGCCCGGCCCTTGCCTCCGCGTCGCGCACCGGTGTTCTCGTGAGGAGCGCGACATTCGACGGCACCGTCGGCCGACTCCGTGCGGGGTACAGTGGCCGGGATTCATAACCTACGGTTCCGTAGGTTATGGGCTTCAAGCGCTGGGAGATGACCCCATGACCGTCCTGGACCAACCACTCGCCCCGGTGAAACCCCGCCTGCGTGGCTGGATCCACGCGTGGGCGTTCGCGGTGGCCGTCGTGGCGGGCGTTGTACTCGTCGCGGCCGCGTTCACCGTGTCCACCCGCGCCGGTGTCGCGACCGCCGTCTACGCCACCACCGTGTGCGGCGTGTTCGGGGTCAGCGCCGCCTATCACCGCATCCACTGGCCGACGACCCGGTCGCGCACGTGGATGAAGCGCGCCGATCACTCGATGATCTTCCTGTTCATCGCGGGGAGCTACACCCCCTTCGCGACGTTGGCACTCCCGGCGGGCACCGGCGGAACACTCCTGGCGGTGGTGTGGTCCGGGGCCCTCGCCGGAGTCGCGTTGAAGATGTTGTGGCCCACCGCTCCCCGATGGGTCGGGGTTCCCCTGTACCTCCTACTCGGATGGGCGATCGTGCCCGTCGCGGGCGACCTGGTCGAGCAGGTCGGCTGGCTCCCCCTGATCCTGTTGGCGGTCGGCGGGGTGCTCTACAGCCTCGGCGCGGTCCTCTACGCCACGAAATGGCCGAATCCGTGGCCCGACACCTTCGGGCACCACGAGTTCTTCCACGCAGGCACGGTCGTGGCCGCACTCTGTCACTACATCGCGGTGTGGCTGGTGCTGTTCGCCTGACGGCGCCGATCGACGCGGTCGACGAGCGCCGTGAGATGGTCACGAAGTTCGTCCGCCGATGCGGGAACCACCTCGACGACGTCGCGGGTGCGGACGATCAGGTAGCGGCCGTCCTCGACGTCGATCCACTGGAACACGCCACCGTCGTCGGTCGGGCGCCAGTCGACCGCGGGCCCGGGATGGACGCCGACCTCTCCGATGCCGTCGCGGCGTCGCGACAGGAATCCCCGCACGTCGTCGGAGGTGCCGCGCTCGGAGACGGGCCGCATCACCGTGTTCCCGGTGTCCGGTTGGGCGACCAGCCGACGGCCCGCGCCGCGCGCGGCCGCCGGCACTGCCGAAGCGGCCGTGGCAGCGACCCGGGTTCGCGGCACCACCGCGATCCGCACGTCGCCGCCGCTTTCTGTGTCGGGCCCGGACATCTGGGTGACGACAGCGGCGGCGGCACCCCGAATGCCTGCGTGCACGCGGGTCATCGACGTCGGTCCTGCGCCCGCGAAACCGCACACCTCGACTCGGAGATCCGGTTCCAGCAGGATGGACAGCGCCGCCTGCAACTCCCCGTCGAGTTGCCGAACAACTATGTGCGTTGCTTCCTGCCGCTGTCGCTGATCCTCGTCGACGGTCTCCGCCGCACTGCGGTAGGCCATCGGATACGGCAGTCGATCACGTCCACAGAGGCGCCACAGGACATCGAATTCCAGTGCCGTGAAACGCCAACACGCGACACCCGCAACAGTCCCCCGCACCACATGCCCCCGCCCCCCGACAACAGTCCGCTCACCCTTCTCAGACGCAACCGAGTCCCGATCGGTTCCCGCCTGTGTACAACGGATCGAATCCTGCAACCGACACCCTCACAGCAGCGACGATGCACCCGTCACACCTGCAGAAATCACCTACAGTGAGCTGTATGGACGATCCAGTGGCAGACGCCCTCGGCCAGCTTGCCGCCGAACGCGAGGGTGTGGTCCTGCAGATCCTGGAACTCGAAGGCAATCTCGACCGGGCAAAGCGTCGGGTCGCGGAGATCGACGACGAAACTGCGTCACTGGAGCGCGTCCGCGACGAGTTGAATCGTCGCCATCCCGAACCTCCTGGGTAAGGAGCGACGCCACACCGAAGACGGCCGAAAGCCGATCCCGCGGCGCCGGCGCACTACCGGGCGAGCGCCTCGACCAGCGCGTCGACATCGGTGACAGGCCGGTCGCACACGACCCCGCGGCACACGTACGCCGCGGACTCACCGTCGACCAGCGGCCGATCCGCAAGCAGCGGAACCGAATCGGGCGTTCCGCCGACGACGACCACACCGCCGGGCGCATGCCTGCGCGCCGCGTCGAGCAGATCCGACGCGCCGTCCGTCGCGACAGCCACCTGGATCGGGCCACGAACAGCGGCCTCGGCGACCGCGAGCCAGTGCCCCGCGGAGCGTGGAACACGCTGGAGCAGAACAGTTCCCCGGTCGATCGTCGCGGAGGCCGCGGCGCCGTAGCGCCCTGCCGTGTCGGGTGCGGACAGCACCGATGCAAGTAGCAGTGCCTCCGCCATCGACGACGCGCCGGACGGGGTCGCCCCGTCGACGGGGTCGCGGGGTCGGGCGATCAGCGCCTCCGCGTCGTCCGCGGTGTCGAACCAGGATCCCGGCTCGGCGTCGTCCGAGAAGTGGTCGAGCGCCACGTCGAGAATCTGCTGTGCATTCGCCAGCCACTCGGCGCCACCGGTCACCTGGTGCAGGGTGAGCAGTCCTGTCGCGAGCGCGGCGTGGTCGTCGAGAACGGCCGCCGCATCGCCGACGACCGACCCGAGCGATGCACGCCGGAGCCGCCCGTCCACCAGGTGCTCGTCCAGCAGCGAGCGAGCGCACTGCTGTGCCGCGTCGAGCCACTGCGTGCGCCCCAGTCCCGCACCGGCTTCGGCGAGCGCAGTGATCGCCAACCCGTTCCACGCGGTGACGACCTTGTCGTCTCGGGCGGGCTGCGGTCGCCTCGAGCGTGCGTCGAGCAGGGTTCGGCGCACCGATTCCCAGCGCGCGGCGTCGTCGGGATCGGCGGGCAGTTGCAGCACCGACGTCCCTGCTTCGAACGTTCCGACGGAACTGACCGCCAGCAGGCCGGCAGCCCACACCCCGTCCTCGAAGCCGAGCACCTCGATCAGCTGATCCGGGGTCCATGCGTACGTCAATCCCTCGACGCCGTCGGTGTCAGCATCGAGCGCGGACGCGAAACAGCCTGTCTCGGTGCGCAGATCACGCAGCATGAACTCGGCTGTCTGCTCGGTGACACGCAAGGCCAGGTCCGAGCCTGTGCGACGGGCCAGGTGTGCGTAGAAGCGCAGCAGCTGGGCGTTGTCGTAGAGCATCTTCTCGAAATGGGGCACGACCCAGTCGGCATCGACCGAGTAGCGGGCGAAGCCTCCACCCAGCTGGTCGAACAGCCCGCCGCGCGCCATCGCCTCCGCGGTCCGGGTCACGGACTCGAGGACCATCGCCGAGCCGGTCCGCTCGTGACTGCGGAGCATCCCCTCCAGTAGCGCGGACGGCGGGAACTTCGGCGCCCCACCGAACCCGCCTCGCTCGACGTCCTCGTCGGCACGGATCGAGGCCACCGCCGCGTCAAGGAGCGCGCCGTCGAGCGCCACGGCTCCCGCAGGAAGGGCACCGCCCGCGCGCCGCAGCTCCGCCGTGATCGACTTCGACGCCTCGAGCACGTCATCGCGGCGCGTCCGCCAGGTGTCGTCGATCGCCTCGAGCAGCTGCGTGAAGGACGGCATTCCGCCCCGCGGCGCAGGCGGAAAGTACGTGCCGCAGTAGAACGGTTCTCCGTCCGGGGTGAGGAAGCAGGTCATCGGCCACCCGCCCTGCCCCGTCATCGCAACCGTCGCGTTCATGTAGATCGCGTCCAGGTCGGGGCGTTCCTCACGGTCCACCTTGATGCACACGAAGTGCTCGTTCATCACGGCGGCGGTCGCCTCGTCCTCGAACGACTCGTGCGCCATCACGTGGCACCAGTGGCAGGCCGCGTAGCCGATGGACAACAGCACTGGCACGTCGCGTTCGCGCGCCCACTCCAATGCCTCGGTGCCCCACTGCTGCCAGTGCACGGGGTTGTCCGCGTGCTGACGCAGGTACGGACTGGTCGCGTCACCGAGGGTGTTGCGGGACAGCGCGCCCACGACTAACTCGACGTCTGTGTCGGCGGAGTGGACGGCTTCGCCGCAGACGTGTCGGACTCGTCCTGCGTCAGCGCCCCACCTCGGTCGGTGCCCTCGTCTGCTGCCTGATCGGCCTCGGGATGCTCGGGCTCGAAGGTGTCCGGCAGCTTCCGCAACTGCTTGTTCATCGACCGGATCAGGAACACGGTCCCGATCAGCAGAACGACGATGATCAGCAACCCGACCGGGGATGCCTTGCCGAACTCGGGTCCCGTCGGTGTGCCCTGGGTCTGCGCCAGCCACCCGACTGCCGCGCCTGCCAGATTCACTTCTCCTCCTCCTGATGTCCCGCGCCGACACCGACGTGATCGATCCCGGCGAACAGGTCCGTCTCGGGGATCGCGGTGGTCACACGGGTCTTGGCCAACTCGAACTCCTCGGTCGGCCAGATCTTCTGCTGAATGTCACGAGGGACCGCGAAGAACGACCCGTTGGGGTCGATCTGCGTCGCGTGCGCGCGCAGGGCGTCGTCCCGCTGCGCGAAATGGTCGCCACAGGTGATCTGTGTGGTGACGCGGGCCATGAGGTCGCCCTGCTCCGTCTTCCACTTCTTAAGCCAGTCCGCCATCGGGAATTCCTCGCCGCGACGGTCGTACTCCTCCTGGAACAGCTGCAGACGCTTCCGGATGAACCCGTGCGAGTAGTACAGCTTGAGCACCTCCCACGGCTCCCCCGCGTCGGGGAACCGATCGGGGTCGGCGGCAGCCTCGAACGCTTCCACCGACACCTCGTGGCAGCGAATGTGGTCGGGATGCGGGTAGCCGCCGTTCTCGTCGTAGGTCGTCATCACGTGCGGACGGAACTCACGGACCACCCGAACCAGCGCCTCGGCGGACTCCTCGAGCGGAACCAGCGCGAAGCATCCCTCCGGCAGCGGCGGCTTGGGGTCGCCCTCCGGCAGTCCGGAGTCGACGAACCCGAGCCACGTCTGCTGGACGCCGAGGATGCGGGCGGCCTCCGCCATCTCCTCCTTGCGGACCTCGCTGATGCGGTCACGGATGCCCGGCACGTCCATCGCCGGGTTGAGGATGTCGCCGCGCTCACCGCCGGTGAGGGTGACCACCAGCACCTCGTTGCCCTCCGCCGAGTAGCGGGCCATCGTCGCCGCGCCCTTGCTGGACTCGTCGTCGGGATGGGCGTGCACGGCCATGAGACGCAATCCGCTCACAGTCTTCCTTCACCTCAGCTTCGCTGGAACCTACGTGTGACTGTCGTCCACCCTGCCGCACCGACCGGGCGGGGGGCGTCCGTGTCCTTCCCCTATAGTTCCACCCGACACCTCCAGCGTCACCGTGACCCTGCTCGGATCACCGCCAGGAGGGCGCCCAGCCGGGCACCACGAGCTCGCCCGGACCGTTGCACGAGAGTCGAGCGAATGACCGAGACGATCCCCTCCGACCGCTACCCGATGCCGCAGGGCAGTGTCCGCGGGTCCCGGATCACCGCAATCGTCCTCACGATCGGCGTCATCCTCCTCGGCCTGGCCGTCGCATGGCTCGCGTACAACAAGTTCGAGGCGAAGGACATCAAGTCCGAGGTGCTGCAGTACTCCATCGTCGACGACTCGACGATCGCGCTGAGCTTCACCGTCACCCGCGAAGAGCCGTCGGAAGCTGCCGTGTGCATCGTGCGATCCAGGTCACGGGACGGCTCCGAAACCGGTCGACGTGAGGTCGTCGTGCAACCGTCCGAACACGGAACCGTCCAGATCGACACCCAGATCACGACCACGCAACCGCCGGCCATCGCCGACATCTACGGCTGCGGCTCCACGATCCCGGCGTACCTCACCGTCGACTGACATTTCGGCGCGCCACGCCACGGCCGCGACCTGGACCTTCACGGGAAAATCCCAGCTCGTGCTAGACTCGCCCGATACACGGTTCCGCGTTGGGGCCGTGTATTGCTGCATTTGCATCTGGACGCGTGTGAGTACGCGCACCCGGACGCAAGCGGCCCGCTGCACACACGCGGCCGGGCGCGCGCTCACCGAACGGTGAGCCGACCGGGGGATTCGCCATCCGGGGGACAACGCGCGTGGCCGCAGCCGACCACCGGAATCGGTGGTCCGTCCAGGGGACCGTGAGGGTTCCGACTACGAGGAGTGATCGAGCATGACCGAGACCCAGGTGACCTGGCTGACCCAGGAGTCACACGACCGGCTCAAGAGCGAACTCGACCAGCTCATTGCCAACCGTCCGGTCATCGCGGCCGAAATCAACGAGCGCCGCGAAGAGGGTGACCTCAAGGAGAACGGCGGTTACCACGCCGCCCGCGAGGAGCAGGGCCAGCAGGAGTCGCGCATCCGCCAGCTGCAGGAGCTGCTGAACAGCGCCAAGGTCGGCGAGGCCCCCACGCAGTCCGGCGTCGCCCTGCCCGGCTCGGTCGTCAAGGTGTACTACGACGGTGACGAATCCGACACCGAGACGTTCCTCATCGCCACCCGCGAAGAGGGCGCCCGCGGCAACAAGCTCGAGGTCTACTCGCCCAGCTCCCCGCTCGGCGGCGCACTCCTCGACGCCAAGGTCGGCGAGACCCGCGAGTACTTCCTGCCCAACGGCAAGACCATGAAGGTCACCCTGATCAGCGCAGAGCCGTACCACGCCTGATCCCCGCATACGCGACGAAACCCCGGTCCGGCACTCGGACCGGGGTTTCGCGTATCCGGGCGGACCACACGATTGCCGGTCGGTGGGGCAGCCGCCCCCTGCCTGGCTGCCCCATCGACCTCGGTGAGCCGCGCACACCCGACCCCCCGAGCGTGTGCACTTCGACCCACATCAAGTCAGACGCGACGAACGCCGCGAAGGTTCCCACCAATTTCGGGGAAATTACTCGCCACCGACGACCCTCCCGCTGAGCACGTCGATCACGTCCTCGGGCTCGACCTCGTCAGCTGCGAGGACGGCGAGCACGGCCTCACGCCGGTCTGCGGCGACCGGTTCGTACCCGCCGAGGATCTGCGTCCGCTCCCCGGCGGGGACGACGCGGGCACAGACGAGCGACCCGACCTCGAGCGCCTCGTCGACGGCGACGTCGGCCGTCTCGTTCGTCACGAGGTCGCGCAGGGTGGCCGTGCCGTCCGCTGATGCGAGAACCTCGTGAAGCGAGCGCCGGACCTCGAGCCAGCGTCCCGCGAGTTCGAGTTCGTCCGCAGGCAGCAGCGCCCCGCGACGCAGGACGAACAGCCCGAACAGTCCCCCCTCGAACAGCCCGACGTCGAGCACCAGCGGCTCCGCGAACGCCCGCGCCACGGACTCCTCGTCGTCCGCGTCCTCCGCTCGCAGGTCGGCGAGCGCCAGCACCAGATCGAACAGCGTCGTCGACTGCGCGAACAGCGCGGCCTTCTCGTACAGCCAGTGCGCGCGGTCGTCGAGGGTGGTGTCGGACTTTCCGAGGTGACACACCTTGTACTTGCGGCCCGACCCGCACCAGCACTTGTCGTTGCGTCCGAGCCCGGGGTGCTCCTGCGGCGCGAACCGCTGCAGCACCGCGTAGAGGTGTTCCTCCTCGCCTCCCTCGATGCGGCCGAGCAGTGACAGTGCGCGGGTGGCGTCACCGCGGTCGGACGCGAACCCGGCGAGTTCGAGCAGCGCGGGCGTCCACTCCTCGTCCAGGGCGACGGCCTCTTCCAGGTGCCGTTCGGCTTCGCGCACATCGCCCAGCAGGTCCGCCGCCATACCGGCGAGCCAGTGTCCGGATGCCCGCGACCGGCGCGGCCCCTTCTCCGCGACCGCCAGCGCCGACAGGTACACAGCGGGCAGGTGGTCGTCGTCGAAACCGCTGACCACGTCCAGCGCGGCCGCGGAAGCCGACGGATCCTCCAGACCTCCAAAGGATTCCGGGTCGGACATGACCCTCTCGCGCGTCGCGACGAGATCCATGTCGCCCTCGCGGACGGCACCGACGAGGTCGACGAACGAGATCACCGCATCGACCTCGTCGGGATGCAGCTCCGCCTGCCGCGCCACCAGCGCGATGTGCCGAGCGAGATGGTGCGCGGCCACATCGAACCCGCTGGCTGCGATGTAGTCGCCCTCGCACACGTAGCCCGCGGACGAGATCAGTTCGCCGAGCGGAACCGTCGGCGTCGTGCACAGCTCGGGGTCGTCGGCGAGGAGCTGCCAACTGACGGTCTCGGAGTTGTCCGCGTTGTCCTCGCCGACAGTCCGCCCGAGAGCCTCGGTCAGATCGGCCGACACGAGGTCACCGTCGACACGTTCGACCTCCACGTCGCCGCCGCGTACCCGGACACCGACCATGTCACCGACCGAATATCCTTGCAGCGCAGCAGCTCCGAACAGCAGTCCGGCGCCGTCCGGGAAGTCCTCGTACTCGAGCCCCAACTCTTCGAGGGCATCGGCGTCGTACTGGTCGAACAGCACCCGATCGTCGTCGGCGGCCATCGCGAGCAACACCACCGGCAGCAGATCCGGTTCCGCATACAGCAGCCCGGACCGAAGCTCCGCCTCGGACAGTCGGTGCGTGAACACCCGACCCTCGAGCAGGGCGTCCAGCGCGACGGTGCGGCCGTCGACGAGCCGTCCGAGCACGGGTTCGTCGAGCAGGTCCACGAACGGAAGCATCTCGTCGACCGAACCGTTGCCCGCATCGACGAGCAGTTCCGCCCAGTCCTCGGAGGTCAGAGGTCCGTGCGCGCGCAACACGTCCAACGCGGCGTCGACGAGCGGGTTCCGGGATTCAGGCTGCGAAGTCACCTCGTGATCGTAGGCGCCCCGCAGCGTCGATCACCGCCTCGACGCCAGGAAGTCACGCACCAACGCAGCGGGGACGCGTCCCCGATCGGACACCTCGATCCCCCGCTCGCCCGCCTGGCTGCGCACCTGCGCTGGAGACCTAGACGATCCGGCGGGCCTTCATGCCGTCGAAGACCGGCCCGACACGAACGACGTCGCCGGTCTGCGGTGCGTGCACCATCTGACCGTTGCCGATGTAGATGGCGACGTGGCCGGGACCGCCGGACTGCCAGTTACCGAACAGCAGATCTCCGGGGCGAGCATCCGCCATGGCGATCTCGGTACCGATGTTCCATTGCGTCTCGGATGTCCGCGGGAGCACGAGAGTGTCACCGGTCGCGGCGTACATCGCGTACGAGGTGAGACCGGAGCAGTCGAACCCGCCGCCGGACGGCCCGTTGATGTTGCCGCCACCCCACACGTACGGCAGTCCCAGGAAGCCGAGTGCGGCCTCGACGACCTTGCTGCCGATGCTGCCGTCCGTCCCGGACAGCGGCGCGAGGATCGCCGCGAACACCGGCTCGGAGTCGCGGATCTTCTTCACGTACGGCTTCGTCTGGTGCTCGTAGTCGTAGGCGCCGTTCGGCATCCCGCCCGCGCGCCGGACCGCATCGACTCCGGCGTTGTAGCCGGCGATCGTCAGGTCGAGGGTGTCTCCGGTGACGACGCCCTGCTTCTTCCACTCGTCGATCTGCCCGTACATGCTGCACAGCAGGTTGCCGGAGGCCATCACCGGGTCGGCGACGCCGAGGACGTCGACCTTGCCGTCGCCGTCCGCGTCCTTGCCCCACTTCTCCCAGGTCCCGGGCATGAACTGCCCCGGCCCCTTCGCACCGGTACGCGACACGGGTGCGGTCGGACCGTAGCGGAAGCCGTTCTCGGCGTTGTACAGGGCCGCGAGGACGGGAGCCTTGATGCCGTCGCAGATCGCGCCCGCCTTGTTGAACCAGGGCACGAACACGGCGATCGACCCGATCGGCGCGATGTTGCCGCCCGGGAACGCCGCGTCGAGCGAGGTGACGGCCCGGGACAGATCGCCACCGAATGGGACATCGGCGACGTCATCGGCCCGGTCGTACACCTGAGGGGGCGTGACGGGCACCGGCTCCGGTTCCGGGGCCGGTGCCGGCGCGGGCGGAGGAGGCGCGGGGAGGTACGGGTCGACGGCGTCGACGGCGGCCTTCGAGGCGTCCGCAACGGCCTGCTGGGCCTGGCCCTGCATCTGTTCGGGCAGCAGGCCGATCACGTCGTTCACCTGCTGGCTCACCGCGGGTGACGTTGCTTCGAACGATTGGATTGCTTGTGTTGCTTGCTCTTTGACCGGTGCGGGCAGATCGGACCCCTGTACCAATCCACCCAGTGCCGTGGCAACGGCAACGATGACCGCTGTTGGGTCAACCGCCATGCGCATCCTCCTACGTCGACCGCGATGCGTCTGACGCCCGCCGCCCCCTGTGTGACTCGCATCACCGTATGACGGTTAACGCCAAAGTGCTCGCCTTTCAGCGAACTCTTAGACAGCCTTCAGGTTGCGCGCAACTCGCGGTACCGCTAAGGCACCGTAGGCACGGTCGGGAAGAAGTCGAGACGCGACGCGCCGCCCGCGCACCGTTTCAGCCAATGAACCGACACGCGGACGACGTAGGGGAACTAGCCCAGCGCCTGCTCGATGTCGGCAAGCAGATCCGCCGCATCCTCGATACCGACGGACAGCCGCACCAGGTTCTCGGGAACCTCGAGTTCCGATCCCGCGGTCGACGCATGGGTCATCGCGCCCGGATGCTCGATCAGCGACTCCACGCCACCCAGCGACTCCGCGAGCGTGAAGATCTTCGTGCGCGAGCAGAAGTCGAGCGCGGCCTGCTTGCCCCCATTGAGGCGCACCGACACCATGCCGCCGAACCGGCGCATCTGCCTCGACGCGACCGCGTGACCGGGATGCGAAGCGAGACCCGGGTAGATCACCTTCTCGACCGCGGCATGACCGGTCAACAGGTCGACGATCTTCTCGGCATTGTCGCTGTGCCGCTCCATCCGCAGCGCAAGCGTCTTGATGCCGCGCATCGTCAGGTACGCGTCGAACGGCCCGGGCACCGCGCCTGCGCCGTTCTGCAGGAACGCGAACTTGGTGTCGAGTTCCTCGTCGCTGGTCACCAGCGCGCCACCGACCACGTCGGAGTGCCCACCCAGGTACTTCGTCGTCGAATGCAGTGCGATGTCGGCGCCGAGCGCCAGCGGCTGCTGCAGATACGGCGACGCGAACGTGTTGTCCACGACGATCTTCGCGCCCGCATCGTGCGCGACCGCGGACAGCGCCTCGATGTCACCGATGTTCAGCAGCGGGTTCGTCGGCGTCTCCACCCACACCAGCTTGGTGGTCGGGCGGATCGCTGCGCGAACGGCGTCGACGTCGCCCATCGGCGCGGGCGTGTGCTCGACACCCCACTCCGAGAACACCTTGTCGATGAGCCGGAAGGTGCCGCCGTACGCGTCGTTCGGGATGACGAGGTGGTCGCCGGGGCGCAGTACGGACCGCAGCAGGCAGTCGGTTGCCGCCATACCGGACGAGAAGGCACGCCCGAAAGTGCCGCCCTCGATCGCGGCGAGATTGGCCTCGAGGGGACGCCGGGTGGGGTTGCCGGTGCGGGCGTACTCGAAGCCGTTGCGCATGCCTCCGACGCCGTCCTGCGCGAACGTGGAACTGGCGTAGATCGGCACGTTGACCGCGCCGGTCTGCGGATCCGGTTCGTAGCCCGCATGGATGGCCCTGGTGGAAAAGCCGCTGAAGATGCCCTGGTCAGTCATACCGGTCAGCGTAGCGACCGGCTCGCGACCTCATCGGGTCAGTGCGCGACAGCCGAACCGACGGCCTCCAGCACCTCGACGAGCTTCTCCTGAGACAGGCCTGCGGCGTCACCCGCGCTGGCGCTCACCATCAGTCCCGGCATCACCAGTGCCAGATGCCCGATGCCGAGCGGGTCGGAAATGTACCCACCGAGACCCGTTGCCACCGCCGACTCGATCATCTCGCCCGGCTTCGTGTCGGCGAGGTTCTCGCGCTGCCGGGCGATCGCCTCGGCGGACAGCGGCAGCTCGCCGATCAACACCGCGACGTGATCGTCGGAGAACTCTCCACCCTTCAGGAAGAAGCAGGTCGCCTGATCACCGGTCGCCGCGGTCTGCGTCGACCGATCGAGGGTGTAGCCCCGGACGACACCGGTGACAGCCGAGTCGATGGCATCACACGTCGGAACCGTCGCGGATCCGCTTCGGTCAGCCGCCTGACTCGGCCGCGCCGCGGAGCTCGTCGCGCTCGGCTTCGGGTACCCGCTCGACTTCGGGGAGGCGCTCGGGCGGGGGGACGCAGTCTCCCCGTCCTGCGCCACCGCCGTGCCCGTCACCGTCGACGCGCACGCCGACGCCGTGACTACCGCCGCTGCCAGACATGCGGCAGCCCCCGCTGCTCTCCCCCACTGCATGGCGGCCAGGGTACGACAACGGAATCCGCCGCGCGCATCAGCCTCCGGCGCTGAGGAACCCGAGCAGATCCTGACGAGTGATGACCCCGACGGGCTTGCCGTCGTCGACGACCATCAGCGCGTCGGTGTCGCCGAGCGCCTTCGTCGCGGCGCTGACCGGTTCGCCGGAACCGATGAGCGGGAATGCCGCACTCATGTGCTTGGACACCGGGTCGGCGAGCTGCGCGCGGCCCTCGAACACCGCGGAGAGGAGCTCGCGTTCGGTGACGCTGCCCGCGACCTCACCCGCCATGACCGGCGGCTCGGCGCCGACGACGGGCATCTGGGAGACGCCGTACTCGCGCAGGATCTCGATGGCGTCGCGCAGCGTCTCCGTCGGGTGCGTGTGCACCAGGTCGGGGAGCTCGCCCGACTTGCCCCGCAGCACGTCCCCGACGGTCGGCTCGGCGGCCTTGCTGCCGTCGAGGGGGGTGCGCAGGAAGCCGTACGACGCCATCCACTTGTCGTTGAAGATCTTCGACAGGTAGCCGCGACCACCGTCGGGGAGCAACACCACGACCACCGCGTCCGGGTCGCGCTCCGCGACCCGGAGAGCCGCGACCACGGCCATGCCGCAGGAGCCGCCGACCAGCAGCCCCTCCTCGCGGGCGAGGCGTCGCGTCATGTCGAACGAGTCGGCGTCGGAGACGGCGATGATCTCGTCCGGGATGGCCGGGTCGTAGGCGCTGGGCCAGAAGTCCTCGCCCACACCCTCGACGAGGTAGGGGCGGCCGGTGCCGCCGGAGTACACCGATCCCTCGGGGTCGGCGCCGATGACCTTCACCTTTCCGCCCGAGACCTCCTTGAGGTAGCGGCCGGTGCCGGTGATCGTGCCGCCGGTACCGACGCCTGCGACGAAATGCGTGACCTTGCCTTCGGTGTCACGCCAGATCTCGGGGCCGGTCGTCTCGTAGTGGCTGTCCGGGCCGCCGGGGTTGGAGTACTGGTCAGGCTTCCAGGCGCCCGGGATCTCGTTCACCAAGCGGTCGGAGACGTTGTAGTAGCTGTCCGGGTGTTCCGGCGCGACGGCGGTCGGGCAGACGACGACCTCGGCGCCGTAGGCCTTCAGGACGTTGCGCTTGTCCTCGCTGACCTTGTCCGGGCATACGAACACACACTTGTACCCGCGCTGCTGGGCGACGAGCGCGAGACCGATACCGGTGTTGCCGGACGTCGGTTCGACGATCGTGCCGCCGGGCTTCAGCTGACCGGACGCCTCGGCCGCATCGACCATCTTGACGGCGATGCGGTCCTTCGAGCTGCCACCCGGGTTCAGGTACTCGATCTTCGCCGCAACCAGGCCGGAGCCTGGTGCAACCACCGAGTTCAGCTTCACCAGGGGCGTGTTTCCGATGAGGTCGACGACGTGATCCGCGATGCGCATACCCCCATCGTCCCAGAGCCCACGTCGTCGGCAACACCTGGTTCCGATGGCCCGGCGACGGGTACGGATTCCGACTAGATTCGTCGGTGTCAGCTGCCACCTCGACCGGAGGGCGAGCGATGGGTACCACCAGGTGGCGAACGGCCGCGAAGGCCGGTGCGGCTGCGGCCGTCGCGGGGTCGTCCGCAGGTACGGCGTACTGGGTTGCCTACACCTATCTGATGGGGCAGGCGGGTGCCGCACGCGGAGTGATCGGCCGCAACGTCGCCAAACCGCCGGAGGCGGACGGCGTCCACGTCGCGGGCACCGACGCGCCCGTTCCGTGGCGTCGCGGAGTCCCGTTCGACCTGCACCTGATGATCTTCGGCGACTCCACGGCCGCGGGCGTCGGCTGCGCCTCCGCGGACGAGGTGCCCGGCGTTCGGCTCGCACGCGGACTGGCAGAGGAGACCGGGAAGCGAATCAGGCTCAGCACCAAGGCAATCGGCGGCGCCACGTCGAAAGGGCTGGAGGGCCAGGTCGACGCGATGTTCGTGGCGGGTCCGCCGCCCGATGCGGCGGTGATCCTGATCGGCGCCAACGACGTCACCGCGAAGAACGGGATCTACCCGTCGGCACGGCGGCTCGGTGCCGCAGTCGCCCGGCTCCGCACCGCGGGCGCCGTCGTGGTCGTCGGGACGTGCCCCGACCTGGGTGTGGTGACGGCGATCCCCCAACCCCTGCGGACCGTGGTCCGCGAATGGGGGCATCTGCTCGCCCGTGCCCAGACCTCGGCCGTGCTGTCGTCGGGCGGGCACCCGGTCCCCCTTGCCGATCTGCTCGCCCCCGAATTCCTCGCCGCCCCGGACACGATGTTCTCCCCCGACCAGTTCCACCCGTCGGCGGCCGGGTACGAGCTGGCGGCCCGGCAACTGCTGCCTGTACTCGCGGCTGCTCTCGGCGAGTGGGACGGTGGCCCACTCCCGACACTTCCCACCGTGTCGGCGGTGGCCGAGTCCAGTCGCCTCACGTCGCGGATCAGCAGCGCCACAGCGCTGTTCCGTCGCAATCGGGACGGCGAACCGGCCGCCCACGACACCCCCGCGGGACGTACCGCGGAGAAGATGGCACCGCTGCGCCCAGGTGGATGAGCGACCGCATGCCGAGACCTGCGGCATCCCCACGTAACGTCACACCGGACCCCCGCTGTCACCTCTCACACACAGACAGCTCACAGAACGAAGGAGTACTCATGCCCGAGGCAGTCATCGTCTCCGCCGTGCGCTCGCCGATCGGCCGCGCAGGCAAGGGATCGCTCAAGGACATTCGCCCCGACGACCTGGCCGCCCAGATGGTCGCCGCAGCGCTCGCGAAGATCCCCGAGCTGGATCCCACCGAGATCGACGACCTGATGATGGGCTGTGGCCAGCCCGGCGGCCAGTCCGGCTACAACGTCGCCAAGGTCGTCGCGACCACCCTCGGCTACGACTTCCTGCCCGGCGTCACCGTCAACCGCTACTGCTCCTCCTCGCTGCAGACCACCCGGATGGCCATGCACGCCATCCGCGCGGGCGAGGGCGACGTGTTCATCTCCGCTGGCGTCGAGTCCGTCTCGTCCTTCGCCACCGGCACCGCCGACGGCTGGCCGAACACCAAGAACGCCCTGTACGCCGACGCGCAGGCCCGCACCGAGCTGGCCGCACAGGGTGGCGTCGCGTGGCAGGACCCCCGTGAGGACGGCCTGACCCCCGACATCTACATCTCGATGGGCCAGACCGCGGAGAACGTCGCCTCGCTGACCGGCATCAGCCGCGAGGACCAGGACCGCTGGGGCGTCCGGAGCCAGAACCGCGCGGAGGAGGCCATCAACCGCGGCTTCTTCGCCAACGAGATCACCCCGGTGACCCTCGCCGACGGCACCGTCGTGTCCACCGACGACGGCCCGCGCGCCGGCACCAGCTACGACAAGATCAGCCAGCTCAAGCCGGTCTTCCGTCCCGACGGCACCGTCACCGCCGGCAACGCCTGCCCGCTCAACGACGGCGCGGCCGCGCTCGTCATCATGAGCGACACCAAGGCGAAGGCCCTCGGCCTGACCCCGCTGGCGCGCGTCGTCGCCACCGCCGCGAGCGGCCTGTCTCCCGAGATCATGGGCCTGGGCCCGATCGAGGCCGTCAAGAAGGCCCTCGGCTACGCGAAGATGACCACCTCGGACATCGACCTGTACGAGATCAACGAGGCGTTCGCGGTGCAGGTGCTCGGCTCCGCCCGCGCGCTCGACCTCGACGAAGACAAGATCAACGTCTCCGGCGGCGCGATCGCCCTGGGTCACCCGTTCGGCATGACCGGCGCCCGCATCACCAACACGCTGATCAACAACCTGCGCGAGCAGGACAAGACCTTCGGCGTCGAGACGATGTGCGTCGGCGGCGGCCAGGGCATGGCGATGGTGCTGGAGCGTTTGAGCTGACCCAGCGCCTCAGCTGATCGTCTCCGCCGAACGGGCGGTTACCGGGCAGGCCACTCGGCCGATGCTCAGGTAACCGCCCGTTCGGCGATCATGCGCCCGATCGGCAGCGCCGATGTCGCGGCAGGCGAGGGCGCGTTGACGACGTGCACCATCCGATCCGTCGAGCGGATCAGGAAGTCGTGCACGAAGGTGCCGTCGCGGAGCACCGCCTGCGCGCGAATACCGGCGTGCCGGTCCTGCAGGTCGTCGAGTTCGAGTGACGGACAGTACTTCCGGCATTCGTCGAGGTAGCCGCGTTTGAAGATGGCGTTCCGCATCTCCCGCACCCCGGTGCGGACGTTGGCGGCGGCCACCCTGCGCAGCCCCGGGAACCGCAGCATCTCCGCGACGTCCCTGCGATCGAAGCCGAACGGCTCGTACTTCTCCCGCGCGAACCCGAGGACCGCGTTCGGCCCGACGGTGATGTCACCACCGACGGTCGGGCTCAGGTGGACGCCGAGGAACGGCAGGTCGGGGTCGGGGATCGGGTAGATCAGGTGCCGCACGATCGAGGACTTCTCCGGTCGCAGCCGGTAGTACTCGCCGCGGAACGGCATGATCTGGAAGTCGACGGGCAGGCCGGCGAGCCGCGCGATCCGGTCGGCCTGCAGTCCCGCACAGGCGATCAGGGTGCGCGCCCGGACCGTGGTGTCGGGCGTCGCGACGGTGACACAGTCGTCGCGCTCGTCGACGTCGACGACCTCCGAGCCGGTCCGCACCTCCGCGCCCACGTCCGTGATGTCCTGCGCGAGGGCCCGGCACACGAGCCGGTAGTCGACGATCCCGGTGTCCTTGACGAGCAGTGCGCCGACGCCGGACACGAGCGGTTCGCGGTCGCGGAGTTCGGCGGCACCCAGGCGTTCGTGGCGAATGCCGTTGATCCGGGCGCGATCGGTGAGCTTCTCCATCCGCGCGAGTTCGACGTCGTCGGTCGCGACGAGAAGCTTTCCGGTGACCCGATACTCGATCCCGTGCTCGTCGGCGAACCGCTTCGTCGCGGCGGCGCCCTGCTTGCAGAGGTCCGCTTTGAGGCTGCCAGGCTCGTAGTAGATGCCGGCGTGGATGACGCCGCTGTTGTGCCCGGTCTGATGCGCGGCGACGTCGGCTTCCTTCTCCAGCACGATCACCGTCGCACCCGGCTGCCGGTCGAGGATCGCCCGCGCCGTCGCCAGTCCGACGATGCCTGCACCGATCACGCAATAGTCGTAGACCACGGCACGATGATGCCGCACCGAATGCCGAACGGGCGGTTACCGGAGCATCGCCCGAGAGCGCTGCACGGTAACCGCCCGTTCGGCGGAGTACTGCTAGTCGTTGTTGAAGTAGCTCAGCAGTCGCAGGATCTCGACGTAGAGCCAGACCAGGGTGACGGTGAGGCCGAGGGCGACGCCCCACGCGGCCTTCTCCGGCGCCTGGGCGCGGATCAACTGGTCGGCGGCGTCGAAGTCCAGCAGGAAGCTGAACGCCGCGATACCGATGCAGACGAGGCTGAAGATGATCGCGAGTCCGCCACCGTCGCGGAGGCCGAGGCCGCCGTCGATGAAGAAGCTTGCGATCAGGTTGCCCAGCGAGAGCACGACGACACCGATGAGGGCGCCGATGATCATCCGGGTCAGGCGCGGGGTGACGCGGATCGCTCCGGTCTTGTAGACGACGAGCATGCCGAAGAACACGCCGAACGTGCCGAGGACGGCCTGCACGATCAGGGTCTCGGCGCTGACGCCCTGGATGTCGAACGTCATCAGGAACGACAGCGCACCGAGGAACACACCCTCCGCTGCCGCGTAGGCGAGCACGATCGCCGGGTTGTCCATCTTGTTGCCGAAGCTGGCGATCATCACGAGGACGAAGCCGATGAGTCCGCCTGCGATGACGAACGGTGCGGCGAGGTCGACGTTGTTGTTGACCAGGATGTAGGAGACGATCGCCGTGACCGACAGGATGCCGAGCGTGATACCGGTCTTGGTGACGACGTCGTCGATCGTCATGGCCCGCGGTGCGGGTCCAGTGGTGTAGGGCTCGGCCTGCGTGTACTGCGGCTGACCGAATTGCTGGGTCATCTGCCCGGCGCCTGCCGCGGCAGAACCGAACGAGGCGTATCCGCCCTCCTGCTTGGGGAGGTTGCGGAACACCGGGTTGCTGGTGGTGCGCACCGTGCGTGTCCCTTCTTTCGTGGCCTGTGGCCGGTCGAGCCGACGGCCCGACTGGTGGGTTTCCCCGCCTTCTTGTACTTCCAACGAACGCCGTCCATACCGAGTTCCCCCGGTCGGACAATTCGGACTCTACCGGGTGGACCCCCACGCCAGCACTGTCACCAGCAGGTCATCGCAAGCGGCACGCGCGTATTGTGCCCGAGTTGCCGAAGCGCGCCCGGCAAGGCACGCGCCGCCTACACCGCTAGCGCCTGACTGGCCGTTCCTTGTGCAGCATCGGCGGGAGAGGCCGAGATACAGGACCGATCGGGCAGGGCGCCTGCCACCAACGGATCCGTGGCGCCAACGCCGGTCGTCTCTCCTGAGCTTCAGCCGCGCCGGGTTCCGGGGCATACGCGGCGCCCAAGAGACTGCTCAACTTCGGGACCGGGCATAACGAACCCGCGACACATCGAAGAATAACAACCGCGCGGTATGTCCTTCGGTTACGTTCCTTTCGCTCAGCCAGGCAGTGGGGGTCTGCAAACAGGACGTCAGGATCTGGCTGGTCCGTAGAAAGGGGAGGAAGAAATTGACCGAGATCTCGAAGCCGCCGGTTCGCAGTGAGGGCGACGGCGGTGGCCGTATGAACAGTGCTGGCGCCCGCTGGGTGCTCGCATTCGATTCGTCGTGCGGCGTGTGTCAAAGCACCTCGAGCAAGGTGGCGCACGCGTGTGACCATCAGCTCGACGTGTTGCCGTTGAACAACGTGGACGTCGAGCAGTGGCGCACCACGGTCTATGGCGAGAACCCACCGTGGGCACCAACTCTTTTCCGGTTGCGCGGCGGCACCATTCGCGCGTGGACAGGTCGGTCGATGGCCCTCCAGCTGGTACGAGCTATCGGACTGCGATCCTCGCTGCGAGTCCTGCGGGCAATCGGGAACACCAACGAACCAGCTGCTGCACCGACTGCGCCCGCACAGGGCCATGTCAGCCGAAAGCGCTTTCTCAGCCAACTTGCTGTGGGCGGCGCAGTGGCGAGCGGCCTGGTCCTATTCGGTCGACTCCCCGCCCTTGCTGCACCAGCGCCGACGCCGGAAGATCTCTGGGTAAGCAAGAATCTCGAACGATTGCCGCAGAGCTACGACCAGTTCCTCAACTTTGATGCGGCCCACCGCAGGGCAATCTACCGCGCACTTCCCGCGGAGAAGCGGAGCGAACTCTGGGTTACGCAGTTCCAGCGGTACGTGAAAGCTCATCCCGCCTTGACCGCTGACCAGAAGACGGTGCTCGGCTCGGCCCAGAAGCTCGCCGGGCAGCAGTCGACCTTTGCCGATGCCCCCGTGTCCGACGACCTTCACCGTCAGCTGGAAGAACTCCGCCTGACGGCAATCGATGCCTTCGGGATGGACGAGGGACGTTCACTGTTCGCATCGTTGGGTCCCACCGATGCCAGCGCCGCGCGAGCGGCGGGGTGCGGTTGTTCGTGCACGAGCAACTGGTGCGCGGGCGCGTGTATCTGTTGTGGAAACTGCAACCAGTGCAGTTGTAGCTGCAGCAGTGTCGGGTGTGGAACCCTCCTGAGGTTCGCGTGCAACGGAACGTGCGCCTAACCACCTCGCCAGGTTCAGATTGAGGTCGTAGTCATTCGGCTTGCTTGGGCCGTCGGCCGCGGCCCCACGGTTGGACAGCCGTGGGGCCGGGCCCCAAGCAAATGCGACGAGTCGACTACACGCACGATGAAAGGGAACACCCCGGTGATCGAGACGCACCAGCTGACGAAGCGATACGGCCGAACCCTCGCTGTCGACGACCTGTCGTTCACTGCACGAGAGGGTCGCATCACCGCCCTCCTCGGTCGTCGGGGGGCAGGTAAATCGACCACCCTGCGGATGCTGATGGGACTCGACCATCCCACAAGCGGTCACGCGCTGATTGACGGGCGCCCAGTTCGAGACCTGAAACGACCGTCGACGAAGGTGGGGGCGGTACTCGATACAGGATGGGTATATCCATATCGTTCGGCTCGTATGCATCTGCGCTGGTTAGCGCTGTCTGGAGGGCTCTCCCTCCGACGTGTGGATGCTGTACTGGAACAGGTCGATCTGGCGTATGCCGCAGACAAGAGAATCGATAGCTTCTCCCGCGGGATGTTGCTCCGGCTCGGGATTGCGGCCGCCCTTCTCGGAGACCCGCCAGTTGTGGTCGTCGACGAGCCATTCGACGAGCGCGAGGCCGTCGATGTCGCGTGGATCCGTGGCGTGCTGACACAGTTCGTCCGCGACGGTCGGACGGTGCTGGTAGCCGACCGTGTAGTGGCTGAGATCGCGATGTTCGCCGAGGACTTGGTGATCCTCCACCACGGTCGCCTTGTCTCCCAATGCACGACCGACGAGTTCGTCGCGCAAACAGGTTCCGACATATTGAAGGTGCGATCCCCGCAGCTGTCCAAGCTCAACGAAGCGCTGCACGCCAAGGGAATTCCAACTTCCAGCACCGACAGCATTCACATCGAGCATGGCGCAGAGCACGCGCCGAGCCTGTTGGTCGCGACCGCCCAGCGCCACGAGGTGGCAACCATCGCCGCGACAGAGGAGCTCGTACTCTCGGAGGTCACGACCTCCCGAAGTTCGCTCGACGAGACATTCGCGACTCTGATCAGCAGTGCCGGCGGTACCCCTACGTGACTGATAGACGAGACGGAACCTCAGGATCGGATCTGGTGCACATGTTGGCGGCGGAACTCGTCAAACTCATCTCCATGCGAACCACTCGATGGTGTGGTGGGCTGACCGTGGTCGTAGCCGTCGGCCACGCCCTGCTGTGGGCAGATATCAACCGCCTTGCAACCGATCCGGACACGCCCACGCAGGCCGCGCGCAACCTTCCCCCGTCGGTCATGGCGACACAGCTCGGATGCGTGCCGGGCCTTGTACTCGTCATGATCATGGCGGCCCTCGCGGCAACCACTGAATATCGCACCGGAACAATCCAGCTCACGTTTCAGACAGAACCCAATCGGGGCAAGGTGCTTCTTGCCAAGACAGTCGCCGCCAGCCTTCTGGCCTGGGTGATCGGCGAAGTCGCAGCCTGGCTGGCTTACGGAACCGCCAAGCTCGTCAACCACGCGGGCGTCGGGTCTATCACCAGCGGCGCAGAGGTGCGCACCATCGCGGGAACCGGACTGATCTATGCGGTCGGCGCTGCAATCGCCGTCGCTGTCGGAATGGTCGTCAGAAGCACCGTCGCCGCGGTAGCACTCATCCTGATTTACACGGTGATCGTCGAGAACTTCATAGCCGCGGTTCCGTCTATCGGATCCAAGATCGAACCGTGGATGCCCTTCACGATGGCAACGCAATTCGTACTCGACGGCAGAACCGAGACCCTCGACGGGCTTCCCTGGCTCGAGACCAGCGCGGCTCTTCCGTCCTGGTGGGCGCTCGCATACATCATCATCCTCGCCGCAACGCTCACCACAACGACAGCAATCGTGGTCACGAAACGCGATGCATAGAACTGAGTAGCGACTGTCGGGTCGCGTCGTTGCCTGCGCCGAGCTCGCCACCAGCTGTCCGGGCGGGGTCAACCTAGACCTGGCAGTGTGGTTCGACGCGTTCGAGCCACCCCGTACCCACGACCCCGAACGAGGCTTCCGCCGCTAGGACTTAGCCTCGGACTGAACGCGAACTCGACCTCCTGTTCGGCGCGACGGGATTCGCGGGCAGGTGGCCGCGCACTACCTCGCCGCGGCACCAGCCAGTGCACGAATCGCGTATGACCAACGCAGTGGCGACGGCGGCGGTGGTCGCGGCCTTCACCAGCAGTACGTCGAGACGGTTGCGTGACCCGGGCCCGGCGCACCACCGTGTATTCCCCGGCCAGAACGTCCAGGACGTTCGTCAGCGATGGCCGGGGTGCGTTGCTGTTGGATCAGGTCGCGAGTTGTTCGAATCGCTGCTGCATCGTGCGGATCGAGTCCAGTTCCAACCCCCATCCGTTCGGGGTCTGTCCGAGTCGGACTGTGATCGGGGTGCCGCGCGGCGGGAAGCCCGGATTCTGGCTGAGGAACATGACATTGGCCGACCATCGGGTTCCGGCGTCGTCTTCGATCATCATGCCGGCCACGGATAGCTCGATCGGGGAGAGTGACCTCGTGGAGATGGTTTCGGAGAGAAGCGTGGTGGCTTCGCCTGCGGCGATCGGGTCACCGGCGACGGCAGCCTGCTTGTCGGCGGCCGATGCGGCCGGGTCGAGTAGCACCGCGAGTGTCGTCTTCACGATCTCGTTGGTCGGCGCTTCTGCTTGTCTCGGTGCGCTCTGAGTCGACGTCGTCGTTGGCTGGCTGCCTTGCTCGTTGGAGCATGCGGCCAGGCCAGTGGACAGGGCCACCAAGAGGGTTCCTACTGCGATAGCGGGCTTGATTCGAAGCGTCTTCATTGTGTTTCGACCTAGTTCTTCCGGGGGAACGCTGTCGGGTGTCGGAACTGGTTGCACGCGCTACGCGGCGACGTCGATCGAGTCAATTCGGCCATCGACGATTTCGATGACGGTGTCAGCGTAGTCACGGGCGAGGGGGTCGTGCGTG
The DNA here is from genome assembly GCF_005503035.1 of Rhodococcus sp. Q. Taxonomy (NCBI): domain Bacteria; kingdom Bacillati; phylum Actinomycetota; class Actinomycetes; order Mycobacteriales; family Nocardiaceae; genus Rhodococcus; species Rhodococcus sp. Q. The sequence goes on along the minus strand of NZ_SCOY01000007.1, from coordinate 79,178 downwards.
GCGACGACAACGGTCACGCCCGATTGCGCCTGTGCTCGTAGTAGTTCAAACAACGAGACGGAGTTCTTGCGGTCCAGCGCGCCGGTGGGCTCGTCGGCGAGCAGCACCTGCCGGTTTCCGAGCAACGCACGGGCGACGCCGACTCGTTGACGTTGTCCTCCGGACAGCTGTCGCGGGAATCGCTTCTCGAGCCCATTGAGTCCTACGTCGGCGAGGATGGTGCGCCCGAGTGGTTCGACGGCCCGTCTGCTCTTTCCGCCTGATACGGAGGGGAGGATGACGTTCTCGATGGCCGTGAACTCTTCGATGAGGTTGTGGTCTTGGAAGACCACTCCGATGTCTTCACGACGCATCAGCGCCCTGGCATCCGACCTCATGGTGCCGATGTCGTGGCCCGCGCCGAGAACTGATCCGGAGTCCGCGGTGTCGAGGCCTGCCATCAGGTTGATCAGTGTGGTCTTACCGGATCCGCTGGCGCCGTAGAGGGCGACGAACTCACCGCATCCGATGTCGAGGGAGATGCCGTTTACCGCCCTGGTCACCTCGGCACCCGAGACGTACTTGCGGATGACGGACTTCAATGAAACTACGGGGGTCCTAGACCTTGACAACTTCTGCTCCTTCGGGAGTTTCTACAGGCTCGGTGCCCGATTGCTTGCGTGTCCGGCCGAGCTTCAACCCACGCGCGACCATGAAGTAGGCGACAACTGCGCCGACCAGGAAGCTCATCGCAACGATGTAGTACATCGACCACGGGATCGGGATGCTGCTCACGGCTTCAGTGACGGCGTCCTGATTGAACGTGGTGATGACCCACACGCTCAGGAAGCCTGCGATCTCGCCGAACACGAGCGATGTCAGCAGGATCGGCAACAGATACAGGCCAGCGGTGTTGCGGAGCCATTTCTCGGGGATACCGGCCGCATGGAGAGCGCGAACTACCGGCCGCAATCTCGTGATGACGGCGCGGCTGACCGACAGTGAAAGGACGACGACCAGGATTCCCATCAGCCAGACTGACAGCTGGAGTGATCTCGGCACGGGAAGGACGTCCTGCGTCTTGTTGATGACGATGGACAGGTCGATGAATCGCCCGTTCTGCTCGCGGTAGTCAGCGGCCTTGGTGGTCTGTTCGTCGGTGAGGGCGCTGTAGAGGCTGCGGGGCGCACTGAGCGGCCAGTCGTGTTCGAGGGCAGTCTGTAGAAGCACCAGTCCGTGGATGTTGCTGCCGAAGGCGAACTCTCGCGGAATTTCGACGTGCATCGCGGGCAGGACCTCGAATGCGGGCGGTGCGGTCATCGTGGCGGTGCCGATGAGGGCATCGCGGTCGGTGGCGAAGTCACTCAGGACACCGCCGTCACGGAGAAGCGCTTGTTGGGCATCGGAGAGCGTGGCGCCCAGCCACGTCTCCACGTCGACTTCGTTGTCGAAGGCTCGCAGGCTGCCGATTCTGGGTGGAGCGCCGATGGTGACGAACACAGAGTTGTCGGGTGCGTCAGGATTCGAGTACCCGATGCTGTAGACGTCGATGGGGTCACTTAGTGAGGTTCTTGCTTCGAAGTCGGACCTGTCCTCGGGCCGAATGGGTGCCGCACTGTCCATCCCACCGTTGATTTCCACGTATCCGGGCGGGATCTCGGCGATCTGTGTGGTATTCGATAGCTGCTTCACCAGTGGTGCGGTAGTCGAGAGCATGAGTGGAGTTGCCACAGCAACGGTCAACAGGAGGACAATGAAGCTCGTTCGCATCCGTTCCTGCGCAAGGATTCGGCTGACGAGCACGCCGCTCATCCCGAGTCGTCTCACGAGTAGTGGGGTGAGCAGTAGCAGCAGGCTTCCTGTGCATGCGGTGAGGAAGATGATCGCCAGCCCGGATCGCTCGTATTGTTCCGGGCCGTGAGTCTCGGCCTGGTAGCCGCTGATCAAGACCCATGCTGCTGCGACGCAGACCGTCAGCACGGTGGCCGCGCCGAGGTAGGGCAGGATCGTGCGGACGACTGGGTGGCGGGCTCGTCCTGTTCGGGAGCTGGCTGCGATCTTCGGGTAGAGCACGACCGCACCGACGACGATGCCGGCAACCGCAAGGAGTAGCAGTCTCGGGATCTCACCGAAGGGCCAGACCACTGGGGACAGCACACGGTGGACCCAGCCCGAAAGCACTGGTCGTATGAGGTATCCGAAGGCTGCGCCGACAGCCACACCGCCGACGACGAAGAGCGTGATGCCGGCGGCGCAGGCGAGGAAGAATCCGCCGAATATTGCGCGGCGGCGAACACCGGCCTTGTCGAAGACCGCCTCGCTCTGGCGCAACCACGCCATGAGCAGCACCAGCGCGAAGACCGAGAACACCACCGGGAGGACGACCGCGGGGATGGTGTATTCAAGATTTCGGTCGTGGGCTGAGTAGCGGTCCTTGGCGAGCACGTCGCTTCGGTTGTAGTACAGCGGGTTTGGTGGGGAGTTGAACTTCCCGAGGTATCCGTCGAGCACTTCCTGTTGCGATTCGATCTGATCCAACACCGGACGGGGATCATCGCCGTTCCAGAAGAGCGTGGAGGTAAAGGCAGCGTCCCGGCGTGGGGAGAAGTACCGATCCGGCAGGGTTCTCATCGTGCCGGGGCCCGCCAGCATCTCCCGGGTGTTCTGCCGATAGTTGTTGACGTATGTGCCGACGACTACCCAGCCTTCGTTGGCATCAGCGAGGAAGGGAGAAACTTCCGAGCCGATGTTCAGCTCGGTGGACAGTTCCTCGGATACTGCCAGCTCGCGCGGGGCCTGGGGGAAGCGTCCACCGGTCAGCTCGATTGCGTCCGGGTACGGATTGGGGTCCCATTCCGATTCTCGGATCGAGACGGGTCTGCCGTGCTCGTCGAGGACGGGTTGTCCGTCGCTTCGTATCGGGACGGTGAGCGCGATCTCGACCCTGCCCATGCGCTCGAACAGGCCAGTGTCGACCGGGTAGTCCGGGGTGAGGAACACCGGGGGAAGGTTGGCCGCGAAATCCGCGGTTCCGCCGCGCTCTTCAGTTTGTTGCTGGGGCGACGGTTGGAGCGCGTTCAGGCTCATGAAGATCGTTGCCACGATCGCGGCCGCCAGCCCCAGCAGCGAGAAGGACGCGAGCAGTGGGCGGTAGCGCAGAAGGCCGCGCGCGATGAAGACGGATGCAGAAATGGTGCTTCCCCCGTACAAAAGTTCTTCTACACCAGAAGATTCCGGTATCGCCATGAGTGAGGACGCTGATAGGCCAGAGTGACATTCACCGCGCTACACGCGCTGTCCACACTTACGGCACGACGCAGCTCTGGCGCTTAGGAATGGACATGCCCGCTTCGACCCGCGGTCGCACAATGCACCACCGCAGATCGAAGCGGGCCTACCATCGGAACGATCGTCAGCAGCCCTGGGCGCTGTTGTTGGTCCCCCAGGACGTGAGCTTGTCGTTCTCGTTTGCCCACACTGCCGACGCCCAGTAGTTGGGGACCATCGGAAGGCACATCCCGCCTCCGTTGGCGTGTTCCCACCAAGAGTTGCGGTAGTTGCTGCGGTTGATCCACGACGACATACGGTCGTTGGCACCGCTTGACACGTTCTCCCGCCAGAAGAACGGCGTACGCGTTCCGAGCCAACTGGTGTAGTTGATGTTGTCGAAGATACCGACCTCGCCCGGGCCAACCCGGAATTGCTCGTCGGCCGAAGCGATGCCCGCACCCGGTGCGATCATCACTGCGAGCGACGCTGCTGCCCCCGCCAGAGCCATCCTGGCTTTGAACCTGTTCATTGGTTCCCCCTCAGTAAGACGCTCGAGTCACCAGCAGCGACCCAAGCTGCGGACAAGCATGACCCAAGGGACAGTATGCGCACAGGACGCACCGGATGGTCGGTTTTGTTTCTGGTGATGAAACTGTGATCTCAGTCGGATACGGTCGCCAGCAGCACCCGGGTACCCATCGGCGATCCAGACGATGTAGCCATTGCCGCGCACGCGATCGAGCAAGCAGCCCAACTGCACACTCCCCCTGCGGATCACGGAGCGGACTCCCGTGGAGGACGGTCGACGGCGGGCATGCGGTCAGTTCAGGGGTCCGATCCAGTGGTGAGGTGTGCGGACCAGTTGCGGTGGCATCCGTATCGGTGTCGCGGTCTCGTCGAAGTAGCCGCGGTAGGCGATCAGGCCCCGCTCGGGATGTCCGGTGTCCGGGTCGATGTCGCCGAGCAGATAGATCCGCAGTGCGGCGTCGTCGAACTCGGCGAACACCGCGCGGACCCATGCCTCCGGCTCGTGCGATTCCACGTGCCGGCGCGCACCTGACGCGCTGTCGGTGCTCGCCACGGTCACTGTCACGACGGTCCCGGAGACGGCGGGATCCCATCGACCTTGCCCGACGTCGAACCGTCGGGCAACGATCGTGACGGTGAGGGTGACGTTCTCGGTCGCGAGAGCGTCCGCGACGACGGTGCACGTGAACGCGTCACCTGAGCTGGTCACGAGCGAGGGAAACCGGTGGGTGTCGCGGATCCGGGCCGCCAGGAAAGCGCGGTCGTTCTCCATGTCGCCGAGGCCGGGTTACGCGGCTGCGCCGGAGTGCGTCGCGGCGAGCGCGGTGAGCCAGTCCGCAAGGTCCTGCATGGCCGCCTCACGGTCGATGGTGGCCTGACGCACCTCGTCCACAGGGACCGCGGGCACCTGGGTGTAGCGGGCGGCGGCAGACTTCACGTGTTCGGCCATCGCCCACTGGATTTCGGCAGCCTCTCGCGCCCGCACGCCATCGGGTCCGTCTGCGGCCTGAATCGCGCTCACCGCCAAGCGTGCCTGAAGCCACGGATCTGCCAGGGGCAGAGGCATGGCCGCGATCTCACGTCTGGTCAGGATGTCGCGGTGATCGCGTGCGCGGCTGGCGGCGCTGATCGTCGCGTAGACCGCGGTCAGCATGCCGACCGGGCCGAGCGTCATCGTCAACGCCACAGCTGTCGGAGGCTCCGGTGTCGACCACGGCTGCACGACGAGCATCACGATGCCGGCGACCATGACCAGCCCGGTAGCGACAGTGATGGCGGCCGCGATCTTCACCAGCAGTACCTCGAGACGGCTGCGTGACCCGGGCCGGCGCACCACCGTGTGCTCCCCGACCAGCACGTCCATGACGTTTGTCAGCGGTCTCATGTTCATCGGTGTCGGTCTCCTCATCCGTCGATCTGGTCGAAGGCGGACCGGAACGCCGCGAGGGTGGCCGCATCCATCCGGTAGGCGCGAACCTTCTGGAACGCGCGGTTGTTCGGGTCGTAGACGCTGGTGAACACGGCGGGCAGGCCCTCACGGATCTCGCCGCGCCCGGCAAGACGGGCGATCGCCTTGGTGATCGGCCCGGTCGACCCGCGCAACGTCTCCCCGCCCTCGCGCAGCGCGTCCGAGGTCAGCACGCCGTCCCACTCGACGAGCAAGCGCAGGAACCGCACCTGTGTCTGCTTCAGCTCGGCCAGCAGGGCCGCCGCTTCGTCCTGGTTCCACACGATCTGGACAACGTGATGTTCGCGGCCGGCGGCCGCGAGGGCGTTGGTGACCGCGGCGAGTTCGGCGGGGGTCACGTCGGAGATCACGATCTTCACCATGCCGAAAGTTTTACATAGGGTCTACATGAAGCGCAAGGTGGCCCGCGCACCGCGGCGCCACCTCTCCCGGCTCACGACTCACGACCGCATGAAGACGACACCTGACCTGCGACAATGACATGTCCCCGCCACGGCGGGGTTCGGTCAGTCCGTCGGACTGCACCGCGCAAGGACATCCGCGCACGCCACGAGGTCACCGAACGACTGGCCGCGGAAGGTCTCGGTCTCTCCGATCCCGCACACGCCGCGGCCACGGCCCGGCAGCTCGTCGCTGAACACCTGCACGCCCGGGATACGCCGAATGAAGTCGAGGACCTGAATCTCCAACTCCTTCAGTGCCGGCCGCGCCCCACCGGCGCCCGGGAGCGCGGAGAACGAGCCGGACTGCCAGTCACGCTCGACGGCCCATCCGTACCGGTTCCCGAACTCGGAGTCGAGCTTGCTGCGGCGGTTCTCCCAGACCGTCGAATATCCGACCTTGATCCACCCCGAATCGAACTCGACGAGGTAGATCTGTCCGCGGTCACCGCCGGGCCGCCACGGCTCCTTGCTGACCGTGATGTCGCCGAACGCGACTCCCCACCTTTCCTTCGTCCTGGCGTACTTCTCCTGCGCGGTATCGCCTTCGACTGCGACGACGATCTCTGGATCGTGCACGCTGCTCACCCTTCGTTGAGTGCAGTTCGGGCACTGATCCTGACCTACCCATCCGACATTTCCTGCTCGGCGCGGTCCTGTAGCGAGCCCCATACCGCGATGTGCACCAGGCACGACGAGCGTGCGGCCGCCGTTAGGGTGTGCCGATGACTGATCGCGAGTTCGACCTGGTCCTGTTCGGCGCGACGGGATTCGCCGGCGGCCTGACCGCGCACTACCTCGCGGCCGCCGCACCGGCAGGGGCACGGATCGCGTTGGCCGGCCGGTCACTGAGCAAACTCGCGGAGGTACACGCCGGGCTGCCGGCCGCCGCGCGTGAGTGGCCGCTGGTGCAGGCCGATTCGTCGGATCCGGCATCGCTGGATGCGCTCGCGGCCCGGACCCGCGTGGTCGTCACGACGGTCGGCCCGTACGTGCGGTACGGGCTGCCGCTGGCGCGGGCCTGCGCCCAGGCCGGGACGCACTACGCCGACCTCACCGGCGAGCCACTGTTCATCCGCGACTGCATCGTCCAGCTCGACGACGTTGCGGCCGCCAGCGGCGCGAAGATCGTCAACTCCTGCGGGTTCGACTCGATCCCGTCCGATCTGAGCGTCTACCAACTCCACCGCCAGGCGGTCACCGACAATGCCGGCGAACTCACCGACACCACGCTGGTGGCCGCCCTCAAAGGCGGCATGAGCGGCGGGACCGTCGACACCGCACGCGCCATGCTCGAAGCCGTCGCCGCAGATCCCGCCACAACCAAGGTGCTCTCGCACCCGTACTCGCTGAGCCCAGACCGGGCGCGCGAGCCGAACGTCGGCCGCCAGACCGACCAGGCCCTCGAACGCGCCTCCGGGATCGACCCGGCCCTGCACGGATGGGTCGCGACATTCCTGATGGCACAGCACAACACCAAGATCGTCAGGCGCAGCAACGCACTGCTCGACTGGGCGTACGGCCAGAAGTTCCGCTACCGCGAGGTCATGAGCACCGGCAGCTCCCGGCTCTCGCCCGTGTACGCGGCCGCCGTCTCCGGTGGCATCGTCGCGATCATGGTCACCGGCACCGTCCTGTCGAAGATCAAGGCCGGCCGATGGCTCCTCGACCGCGCCCTCCCCAAGCCGGGAACCGGACCGAGCGAGAACACCCGCCGCACCGGCTGGTTCACCATGACCACCTTCGCCGACACCACCACCGGCACCCGGTACCGGTGCACCTTCACCGCCCAAGGCGATCCCGGCTACCAGGCCACCGCGGTCATGCTCGGCGAAGCCGGCCTCGCCCTCGCGTTCGACACACTCCCCGGACGGGCCGGGATCCTCACCCCGGCCGCCGCGATGGGCGACGCGCTCACCGAGCGACTGGCCGCCGCCGACGGATTCACTCTCGAGGTCGAGGGCGCCTGAGTCGAGAGTTCGGCCGCCGCCGTCCGCCTCTCCTCCAACGATCTCGACACCACGTCTGAGCATCTGACCCACGCCCCAGACGTCCGCGAAACTCAGCCCTGAACTGCGATGCCGACCGGGGTCGTGGCGCTCAGGATCAGGCATGCCTGGCATACGGGACCCTTCTCGATGACCCCGAACGCGGCTTCCGCCGCTAGCAGATCTGTTGAACTCCTGAAGACTCCGGTGTTGCCTCTTCAACTTTCGCTGTTCTAACTACTGGAGTTAGTACAAAGTGTGACCCGTCCATGATCGGACTCCTGCGGTCCAATTAACGATGTTTGACCGTTTTTCCGAGAAGCTCAGCTCGTTCACATCCAGTGAGCAGTCACTTCACGGGAACATAGGGGGTTAGGTGAGTAACCACTCACGACATCGATCGAAGTATTCGATCAGCAACCGAAAGAGGGCAGGGGTCGTCCTCTCGGTTATGGCAATAGCAGCAACGCTCACCGTGAGCAGCGCGGGCACCGCACTCGCGCAGGAGAACCCGGACGGCGTCCGTATCGAACAAAGCGCCACATCAACTGCGCCGCCGACACCCACAGCGGCACCGGCGACCTCTCCGGCACCCCGGCCTGCCGACCGCATCGCGTCGCCGACCGAGGCCCCTCCCTCTGCGTACGAGGAAGTCGCGCAACGTCCGGTCCGCGAACCAGCGAAGGCGGCCAAGCTCAGCGGACAGGCGCTGGTGCGGGCTCAGCAACATGCCCTGACCGTTCCGGCCGACCAACTTCCCGAACTGCCGGAGGGTGCCGCCGCCCGACGCCAGATCCAGGATCTGCCAGCAGGTATCACCGCAGAGGACGCGGAACTAGCCGAGCGTATGGCGATGGTCGTCAACTCCAACTGCCAGTTCTATGCCCCGTCTCCGCACGCGGTGTGTGGGGCGATCCGCGACAAGTACAACGCGATGGGTGGGCCCAGCAGCTGGCTGAGCTGGCCGAACTCCCCCGAGTACCAGAACCCAGGGAATACCGGAGCCCGATCCGAATTTCTGAACGGCAGCATCTACTGGTCAGCGTCTACCGGAGCGGGGACTGCCCCCACTTCGGTTGACTCGTGGGGTTGAGTGGTTCAGGCCGCGTATGCAGCCATGTTGATTGTCTCAAACTCGATCGGCGTGAGCTTCCCGAGGCGGCGTTGCCGGCGCTTGCGGTGGTAGGTCCGCTCGATCCAGATGACGATCGCCAGACGCAGTTGTTCCCGCGTGGACCAGCGTTGCCGATCCAGGACGTTCTTCTGGAGAAGAGCGAAGAACGACTCCATTGCAGCATTGTCACCGCATGCACCGACTCGCCCCATGGATCCCTGTAACCCGTTGCAGGACAGCTCATGTACGAACTTCCGTGACGGGAATTGACTCCCCCTGTCGGAGTGGACAATCGTTCCGGCCGGGTCGCGTTGATCGACAGCGTTACGCAACGCCGACACCGCCAACGACGCTCTCATTCGGGAGTCGATCGAGTATCCGACGATCCTGTTCGAGTACACGTCCTTGATCGCGCAGAGGTAGAGCTTGCCCTCGTCGGTGCGGTGCTCGGTGATGTCGGTCAGCCAGACCTCGTTGGGCCGCTCAGCGGCGAACTGGCGTTCGACGAGGTCGTCGTGGACCGGCGGACCGGCCTTTCTGTTCAGGCCTCGCTTCTTCGAGAACACCGACCAGATGCGCTCCTGTGAGCACAGCCTGGCGACGCGGTTCTCGCCGGCGGCGATTCCCCGGCCGGTCAGTTCGTCGGCAATGAAGCGGTAGCCGAAGGCGGGGTCGTCGGCATGGATCTGGTGGGCAGCGTTGATCAGGTGCGCGTCGTCCCAATCTCGTTGCTTGACTGGATCTTTCTTCCACTTGTAGAACGCTTGGGTGGAGAATCCGAGAACCCGGCAGGTCACTGTGACGGGCACTCCGTCAGCAGCGAGGTCGAGGACCAGCGGGAACATCATTTTGGGTTGACGTCCCGGGACAGGTAGGCGACGGCACGGCGCATGACCTCGGCTTCTTGCTCGAGGAGCTTGATTCGTTTACGGGCTTCCCGCAGCTCTGCGGATTCGTCGGAACCTGAGGTCTTCGCGCCGGCGTTGATGCCGTCCTCGCGGTCGGCGATCTTCAGCCAGCGGTGCAGACAGCCCTCGGAGATTCCGAAGTCCTTGGCGATCTGACGCAGCGGGGCCTCGCCCTTGCGGGCGACGGCGATGACGTCGCGGCGGAACTCCTCGGGGAACGGCTTCGGCATGTGGACATCCTTCCATCGTGAGGAGCGATCCTCACAGATCAGATGTCAACCAAACTGGGGGCAGTCCCGACCGTGCCGGAGAAGGGCTGACCCATTCGATCCTCGATCCAGCCAGCCGGTAAACCCTGCCCGTGCAAGACCTCGTCACTCCGCCACTCGCGTGTCATGACTCCATCTTGCTCGAAACAGTTACACGCGGCTGGGTGCACAGCATGGGAACAGCCGGCACTTCGTGGTCGACAGGCTTGAAGTGCGGAGCGAGGTCGAGCCGATCTCCCATACTCACCAAGCGGGAAGAACGGATCTGGCCTCACCTTGGCGTCTGACACCTCCCGGATCCGGCGGGGATCCTCACCCCGGCCGCCGCGATGGGCGACGCGCTCACCGCACGACTGACCGCCGCCGACGGGTTCACCCTCGAGGTCGAGCCCGTCTAAGCCGGCCGGCTCGCCGTTGGGCATTCACCGGGGCGGGTTGCAGGCCTTGCAGTCGGCGTCGGCGATGAAGGTGGTGGAGATACCGCTGTCGACGAGTACGTTCAGCAGGAGATGTCGTCCTCGTCCGACGTTGAGGGGGATGTCGAGGGGCTGCCCCTCCTTGTCCAGGGCCATCTCCACGGCATCGGGGCAGTCCCACAACGCGATCGAGTAGTTGCCGCGGTAGGCGGTCCGGTAGCGGATGCCTTCCACCTTCGTCGCGGCGGGCTGGTCCTCGTAGATGGCCTGCGCCCACTGCTGGGTCAGCTCGCGATTCTCGTCCGTTGCGAGCGACGGGACCGCGCCGATGGCCATCGCCGCATTGGGCTGGTCCAGGTCGTAGGTGACAAAGCCTCAGCCGCGGGCGATCGAGCGAGTGACGGTGAACTTCGGGTTCCGGCCGACCTGTTCGGTGTCGCCGACCGTTGCCCGCAGGTCGGCGCGGTAGCCGAGATGCGAGTTGTACACCGTCCAGAGTTCACCGCCCGGGCGCAGCACCCGACCGGCGGCCCGGAACATCGACTCGGCGGCGCCGGTGTGGACCGCCGCGCCGACGTGGAACGGCGGATTGCACACGATCAGGTCGACACTGTCCGATGCGAGGCCGGACATCGCGTCGTCTCGCAGGACCGCGACCCGGTCGGCCACCCCGTTCGCGGCTGCGGTCGCCGACGCGGACGCGACGGCCGCGGCCGACTGGTCGGTGGCGATCACCTCGACGTCCGGCCGGAGCCGCGCGAGGGAGACCGCGAGGATCCCGGTACCGCACCCCAGATCGACGGCCGTGCGGGCACCGGGATCGGTGCGGGGCAGGAAGTCGAGGAGGAAGCGGGTGCCGATGTCGAGGGTGGCGCCTGCGAAGGCGGCGCCGTGGGCGACGATATCGAGATCCAGTTCCGCGAGGTGTTCGCGGTGGGGGAAACTCGGCGGCACGGGGGTGGGTTTCGCGGCGACGAGCACGCGCGACTTCTGTCTGCCCCGCGTGGCGTGGACATCGGCGAAGCACGTCGCGAGGACGTCGTTGAACGCGTGGGTCAGGTACTTGTCGCGTCCACCGGCATACACGACGACCGACGGGTCCGCGTACCGCGCAACGGTTTCCGCGATCTCCGTCAGCGCCGCGAGGCTGCGCGGCAGTTGCACGAGCACCACCGTCGCTCCGGACAGCAGGCTCTCCCCGAGCGGACACTGCCGGTAAGTCCCTGCCAGCGCCGCCCTTTCGGCGTTGCCCGACAGCGCACGCTCGCCGGTGAGCGGATCCTGATGCACCCGAACGTCACTCGCTCCGAAACCCGCGACCGCGCCGAGGGTCAGGGCACCGTAGTGGTCCCCGATCACCGCGACCTGCCCGGGCCCGGCGACAGTCAGCGCGGCGGCCGCCTCGTCGAGGACCAGGCGGTCGGCGCCGTCGACGGCGTACAGATTGGGCGCCTCGACGTCAGGGTGGCGTCGCAGGGTGGCGAAGAGTTCCTCGGGGACCGGCACGCGTCCAGTCTGTCAGGTGGACCGCTGCGTCAGCGGGACACCCACGTGACGACGGAGTCGAGGTCGGCGCGGGTGGTGCGAAACGCGTTCGCAGGGTGCGTGAGGTCCGGGTATCCGAATGAGATGGCACAGAGCACGTCACGGTCGTCGGGGATCTCGAAGAAGTCCCGGACGTACGGCGCGCACCCGGCGAGCGCGGCCTGCGGAACCGTCGCGACACCGAGGCTCTGCGCGGCGAGCAGGAAGGTGTTGACGTACAGACCGCAGTCGACGGCCGCATAGGTGCCGAGGGCCGCGTCGGTGGTGACGACGGCGACGTGCGGAGCGCCGAAGAGATCGAAGTTCTTCATCGTCTGCTCGGCGGAGGCCTGCCGGTCACCTGCGATGCCGAGGCTCGAGTAGAGCTGCATCGCGGTTTCCTTGCGCCGGTCCCGGTACACCCCGTGGTAGCCGGTCGGGAACGCGATGTCGGGGGCCTGTGGGACCGTCCGGATCGCGTCCGCGAGACCGACACGGAACCGCTCGGTGGCCTCGCCATCGGTGACCGCAACCTGCCACGGCTGGGTGTTGCACCACGACGGGGTGCGCTGCGCCATGGTGAGGATCTCGACGATCACGTCCTCGGGGACCTGGTCCGGGAGGAATGCCCGGCAACTGAACCGGGAGGAGAGCAGTGCGGCGAGCGTCGACGGCGCGACGGTGGTGTCGGTCACGAGATCAGATCCTAAGAAATGGCGGGTACCGCGCCGGAGCCGGATGTGCCCCTAGACGTTGCGCCCGTTGTTGCCCCACGTCACGGACACGCCGTTGTCGCGCAGCCATGCGGAGGGGTCGGTCTTGTTGCCCTGCGGGTCCCACACCTCGAAGTGCAGGTGCGGGCCGGTGGACTGGCCACGGTTTCCGACGGTGGCGATCTGCTCGCCAGCGGACACCTTCTGTCCGACGCTGACCCGGTAGTCGTTGATGTGCCCGTAGACGGTGATGCTGCGATCCTCGTGCATGACGCGGACCCACAGGCCGAAACCGGAGGCCTCACCGGCGGAGATGACGGTGCCGTCCTCGGCGGCCAGCACAGGCGTGCCGATCGGCGCGGCGATGTCGATACCACCGTGGTGCGCGCCCCACCGGGACCCGTAGTCGGAGGTCAACGTTCCGTTCACCGGCTGCACGGTGCGTGCAGGCAGCGGGTTGGTGGAGCCGGTCGGCTGGTTCTCGAGCCACTGCTTGGCGGTGGCGAAGCCGGGAATCGCGTCGGCCGCGAAGTCGGGGACCTCCACCGTGGCCGGGACCTCGACGCCGACGGACTTCAGTCCGGCGGTGACGTCGGCGGGCAGTGCCGCGACGTCGATCGTGGCGGCAGACGCCGTGGCGGTGGCGAACTGGGCCCCGCCGACGAAGATCGCACCGGTCGCAGCGGCCAGGGTGGCTGCCTTGACCCCCGTTCCGTGACCTTGTGCCGGAGCCCGGTGTCGGCCACGTGCCGCGTCGAGATCGACGACGGCGAACGCGAGGGTTCGCGCTCCTGAACTGCGATGATCTGCCACGGTCGGTATCCCATCCGTTGTTTTCGGTCGGCGGCGCACAGGTGGCTGCGCGCCGTTTGTCCGCGCCGAACATAACAAGATGGTCTCGGCCCCGTCCACCGAACGGCCGGTCGATCTCGTTTCGATCACCTGCGGTCGGGGCGGGTCGGCTCAGGAACCCCAGGTAGGAACGACTCCCCGCTCGCCGAGCCACGCATTCGGATCCATTCGGCTACCCGCGGCATCCCACACTTCGAAATGCAGGTGCGGTCCGGTGGACTGCCCGCGGTTGCCGACGGTCGCGATCTGCTGGCCCGCGGTGACGCGCTGACCCACGTGAACCGAGTAGGTCTCGATGTGGCCGTACACAGCGATCGTGCCGTCGTCGTGGCGGACACGGACCCACTGCCCGAAACCGGACGCAGGGCCCGCCGAGATGACCTCGCCGTCGGCAGCGGACTGGATCGGGGTTCCGATGGGGGCGGCGATGTCGATGCCGCCGTGGTGGGTACCCCAACGGGCACCGTAGCGAGAGCTCAGGGTTCCGGACACCGGCTGGACCGTCCGCGGCCCGACACTGCCCGTGTTGAACTGCGCGAGGAATCCGTTGGCCAAGCCCGCGAGGCCTGCGTCGGGTACGTCGACGACGGGCGCCGCGGTGCCCGCGGGAAGGACACCCGCCGGGATACGGACGGGTTCGGCGGCGGCGGTGCCCGCACCGAGCTGAATGCCCGCGACGGCGATCGCGCCGGTCACGGCGGCGGTTGCGGCGAGCTTGGCGCGGCGGGTGAGCGAGTGAGAACGAGTAACCGTCCTGTGGGTGTCGGCCACAGTTGTTTCCTTCAATCTTCTTCGTTGACTCGGTCGCACCACCTCGGCGGCACGACCGCGGACCCATACCCGAATGAAGGTAACGAAGTGATCTCGACACGTCGATCGTGACCAAATATTTATCAAAAATTGATCTTGATGTGCCGATCACCAGAAACGCCATGCCCAGCACGTTCGCGTGGATTCGTACGGCGCACAGTGAGCTCGCTCACGTTTGCGCAGCTCAGAGGCTTTTCGGCCCGAACCTGACCACCCGAACCCGCCCGCATACGTACCCGAGTTGTCGAAACAGGCACCACACCACGTAGAAGTACGGGTCTGGCGAGCCGATGGCGTCCACGACACTGAACCCGAACCGCTCCGATCCACGACTTGGTGAGGCACAGATGACCGGAATCCTCGAAGAACTCTCGACAGAAGTCACCGACGAGTCGGCACCACTGCTCCTCAAGCGCTGCGCGGTGTGCGGACACCTGCGCGCCCCCGTGGTGTCCCACTGCTCGGCCTGCCGCAGTGACCTCTTCGACCAGGTGCCGGCATCCGGTTTCGGCGTGATCGTGTCGTCGAAGGCCGTGGTCCGAACCTCGAACGACGACGGCTGGCGAGAGATGCCCGACAACGTCGCGATCGTCGCGACCGACGAGGGCCCGTGGCTGTACTCCCACATCGACGGCGACCTCCCCGCGCACACCGATCGCCGGGTCCGGGTCGCCCATGTCGCCCGGTCGGGCAGCGGTCAACTGCCCGTGTTCACCATCCGCGACTGATCAGGAGGCGGCGCGGCCCCACTGGTCGAGTTGCTCGACCGCCGCGTCGACCAGCGCGACCGCCTCGACCGTGTTGACCCGGGAGAGGAGCATCGCGCCGATCGAGACCGCCGTCAGCATGCGTGCGCGACGCTCCACAACGGCGCGCGCACTCGACGGGTCGAGGGCGCGCAGCGCGTGCTCGAGTGCCGCGGCCAGTTCCGCCCGGTAAGCGTCGACAACTGAGCGCTGGATCTCGTCGTGTGCCGCGAATCCCGCCGCGCTGTTGAGCAGCAGGCATCCGTTGGCGCAGAGTTCGTCGGGAATGTTCGACAGTTCGGCGGCAAGACCGCGGTAGTACTGCGCCGCCGCGTCGGAGGCCGTCGGCTCGTCGACGAGGACACGCATCCTGGGGCGGACGATGCGCTGGAGGTAGTCCTGGACCGCAGCGTCGAACAGACCGCGCTTGCTTCCGAATGCGTTGTACAGGCTCGATCGGTTCAACCCTGTTGCCTGCTCGAGGTCGGGCACCGACGTTGCCTCGAACCCCTTGTCCCAGAATATGTTCCGCGCGGCCGACACGACGGATTCGGTGTCGAACTCCTGCACCCGCGGCATGTCAGACCTCACTCCCAGTTGTGAAACGATCAGTTCAGTATATATTGAAATGGTCAGTTCAGAATAAGAGGAGTGGCCATGGTGACCGCAGGTCTGATCTTCGCCGCACTGGCGGCGGCGCTGCACGTGTACATCTTCGTGCTCGAATCTCTGCGCTGGACCGCGCCGCGCACCCGCGCGACGTTCGGGACGACGCGGGAGGAAGCGGTCGCCACGAAGGAGCTCGCGTTCAACCAGGGCTTCTACAACCTCTTCCTGGCGATCGTCACCACGATCGGCGTCGTTGCCGTCGCGATCGACGAAGTCCCGGTCGGAGCCGCACTCACCTTCGCAGGCTCCGGGTCGATGCTCGCCGCCGCCCTCGTCCTGCTCATCTCGTCACCCGACAAAGCCCGCGCGGCGATAACCCAGGGCGTTCTGCCGCTCCTCGCCGTCGCACTTCTCGCACTCGGGCTGGCACTGTAAACACCGCACCACGAAGGAAGAACAGCTGTGCCCACCAGCACCCAGATCCAGTTGATCAGCCGCCCCGTCGGCTGGCCCACGCACGACGACTTCCGCACAGTTGTCGTCGAGCTCCCCGACCTCGCCCCCAACCAGGTGCGTGTCGCCAACGAGTTCCTGTCCGTCGACCCCTACATGCGCGGCCGCATGAACGAGGGCGAGTCCTACATTCCGGCGTTCGAGCTCGGCGCGACGATGACCGGCGGCGCAGTGGGACGCGTCGTCGAGTCCACGTCCCCCGCGCACCCCGTCGGCGCAGTCGTCGTGCACGACCTCGGGTGGCGTGACGTCGCGCAGGGTGACGCGGGCGCCTTCCGGCTCGTGGAAGAAATTCCGGGAGTTCCGAATTCGGCGTACCTGGGAATCCTCGGGCTGACCGGGCTCACCGCGTACGTCGGCCTGAAGCATGTCGCCCACCTGCAGCCCGGCGAAACCGTGTTCGTCTCCGGTGCGGCCGGTGCCGTCGGGTCCGCCGTCGGACAGATCGCCCGCCTCGAAGGCGCGTCCCGCGTCATCGGCTCCGCGGGGTCCCCGGACAAGGTCGCACTGCTCACCGACAGGTACGGGTACGACGCCGCGGTGGACTACAAGCAGGCGCCCATACGTGAGCAACTCCTGGACATCGCGGGCGACGGCGTCGACGTCTACTTCGACAACGTCGGTGGCGATCACCTCGAGGCCGCGATCGACGTGATGCGGACGGGCGGGCGGGCCGCCCTCTGCGGCGCCATCGCCGGCTACAACACGACGGACACCGTCCCCGGACCTGACAATCTGGTCAAGATCATCTCTCGCGGGCTGACCCTGCAGGGCTTCACGCTCGGGAACTACGCACACCACTTCCCGGAGTTCGCCGCGAAGATGGGTCCCTGGCTCGCATCGGGTGAGGTCGTCCACGACGAGACCGTCGTCGACGGCATCGACAACGCCGTCGACGCGTTCCTCCAGATGATGCGCGGCGGCAACGTCGGCAAGATGCTGGTCCGCATCTGACAAACGTCACTCGAGACAGTTCGGGCGCTCGGCCGGTTCACCCGGCCGAGCGCCCGAGAGTCTTTGTCAGGCGAGTGCCTTGGCCTTCAGCTGGTCGAACTCGGCCTGATCGATGGTGCCCGAGTCGAGCAGCGCCTTCGCCGACGCGATCGACTCGGCCGGGTTGCCCGAGCCCGCAACCTGCTTGATGTACGCGTCTGCGGCCTTCTGCGCGTCGGCGTGCGCTGCGAACGCCCGCTCGCTCATTCCGCGGCCACGGAAGATCAGGTACGCGAACGCCGTCAGGTACGGGAGCACGATGAGGAAGAAGATCCAGACCGCCTTCAGGACGCCACTGAGCTTGTGGTCCCGGAACAGGTCACCGATGATCTGGAACAGGATGATCAGGTACGCCACGAACGCGAACACCAACAGCGTGTACCAGAGGAAATCCCAGAACGAATCAAGCATGAGGGCAACCACTTTCCCGAGGAGGAATCGCCCCGAGGTCCGGGACCGGCACAGCTTCGCACATTGTGTTTGCCAATGTATTGCTATGAAGGCCGCCACGAGTGCGTGTCGTCACAACCGCGCGGGACGACTCCCCGACCGACACGGCGGTGAATAATCGGGCGCATGGTCGACAAGACAGGCCCCCGAACCGACTCCGGCCAGCCCCTCCCCGAACGGCAGCGCTTCCGCCGGCTCGCGCAGGCCGCACTCAACGCCGATCTCACGGTGAGCCAGGTCGACACCATCCTCACCGATCTTGACGGCGCACTCACCGGCATCGACGCCACCATGGGCGACATGAACGCGACCATCACGACCCTCGACGGGGCGTTGAACCGGTTCGTGGAGTCCCTCGACAACGTCGACGCCATCGCCGAACGCATGGTCGCCGTCGTCGCGCGCCTCGAAACGGTCGTCGACCGGGTGGAACGGCTCGTCGGCGTCGCCGAGATCGCGTTGAAGCCGATCGGGATGATCGAGAGCGCCGGACGCGGGGTCGCCGACTTCATCGGGCTGCGCAGGTAGTCCCCCGCACAGCAACGGTTTTCCGACTCGGTGGAACCGAGCACCTCCCGTCTGCGTCAAACCTCGATGAGCTCCGTTCCAAGCCGGGGCCGACGCATTCGCACAAAGCACCCACCGAGGTGTGACGCGGACCGGCAGAGGGGATGTGCGTGGGAGAACCGCTCGATGTCGACACCGACGCGTTGCGTTCGCTCGCTGCGTCGTTGACCAGCGAGGCCGATCGGATCTCGGGCGTCGACCCTTCCACTGCGATCAACGCCGTCACCGTTGCGATGCAAGGATCCTCGATCGCCGCATCGGCAGCCCGTGCCGGGCACCAGCTGCTCCTGTCCTACCGCGCCACCGCCGAGCGCGTGCGCGACATGGCGTCGACAGCGGAAAGCAATGCGCGCGAATACGATGCCGCCGACGAGGCTTTCCGCCGCAATCTCGACTCTCTTCCCGGGGACGTCTAGATGGTCGCGCTGTCACGACTCCGCACCTGGCAACCGGACCTCCTCGACGCCGCTGCCACCGCGATCATCGAATCGAACCGCACTTTCGGCGAGGCAGCGGACGCGGCCAGGGACCACGTCGCCAACACCGTGTGGCGCGGCACCGCGGGCAAGGCCGCGGGGGCGCGCTCCGAAACGGAACACGACCAGGCCCGCCGCATCCGCACAGCGGTGACCGCGCAGGCCGACGCGCTGACGAACGCCGCGGCCTCGATCGGTGCCGCCGGAAGCACGGCCATCGGCATAGCCGACGAGGCACTCACCTCCGGATTCGCTGTCGCCGACGACGGGCGGGTGACCGCGCCACCCTTGGTCACCGGCAATCCGGTCGCAGACCTACTCCTCCAAGCACAACTGGACGAACAGGCGTCCGGTTTCCAGGCGCGACTGATACCCGCCCTCGCCACGGTCGACGAACTCGACGCCCGAGCAGGCGCCGCCCTCGACGCCGCGACCGCCGAACTCGGCGACGCCCGCGACAGCAGGATGGCAGGCGTCGCCGCGGGCGACCTGCCCGAACCACCGGCCTCCGGTGCGTCCGCGAGGGAGAACAAGCAGTACTGGGACTCGCTCACCGAGGAGCAACGGCGTGGGATCGTCGACGAACATCCGGACTGGGTCGGCAACCGTGACGGCATTCCCTCGGCGGTGCGCCACGAGGCGAACGTCAGCCGATTCGACGACGAACGCGCCCGCCTCGAAGCCGAACGCGATCGCCACCGGGCCAACCTCGACGACAACGTCTTCGGAGGCACCTTCACCAACGAGGACGCCGCACTCTGGTACACCGAACAGAAACTCCGCGACCTCGACGAACTCGAGAACATCGTCGCCGACAACCCCGACGGTCGGCTGATGCTCCTCGACCTGCAGTCGGGCGAACGCGGCATGGCCGCCTTCGCCGTCGGCGATCCCGATACCGCCGACCACATCTCCGTCACCACCCCCGGACTGAACACCACCATCGACGGGTCCCTCGGCAGCATGGTCGACGAGACCACATCACTTCGATCCGAAGCGAAGCAGCAACTCATCCGCGCCGGGCGCGGCGACGAAACCGCTGCAAGCATCGCGTGGTTGGGATACGAACCACCGCAGGCGACCAGCGGCCCGTCGAACCCGGTCTCGGACGGCCTGCGCGGCTACGGCGACGTCGTCCAGACCGACCGGGCGAACGCGGGCGCCCCCAAGCTCGCATCCTTCTACGACGGCCTCGACGTCGCATCGACGCAACCCGACCCGCACATCACCGCCCTCGGGCACTCCTACGGATCCCTCACCACCGGCCTCGCCCTCCAAGACCCCGGACCCGGGCAGCCCGTCGACGACGCCGTGTTCTACGGATCACCCGGCATCAACGCCGACGACGAATCCGACCTCGGCCTCCCCGACGGCCACGGCTACGTGATGGAAGCCGACGGCGACATCCTGATCCCCGAGGCAGGCAAGGGACACCTGTTCGGACCGGACCCCAGCACCTCCGACTTCGAACAACTCGCCACCGACGCGGGCACCAGCCCGGACGGCGTCGCCCGCGACGGCGTCGGCTCCCACAGCGAATATCCCCAACTCGGCGACAACAAGGAGCTCCGAATGTCCGGATACAACATGGCCTCGATCGTGGCCGGACTCCCCGACCAGGTGGTGCACCGATGACCCGACGCACCCTGCCACTGCTCGCCGCTCTCGCCGCCACCCTGACACTTCTGACCACCGCATGCGGAGACCTCATGGGTAACCCCTACAACCACACCGACGACGAGATCGCCGCAGCCGCAGCGCAACTCCCCAGCCTGCCCACCCTCGAGGAAACCGAGGCCGAACTCACCGCCGTCGTCGTTCAGATCGCCGACGCCGCGACGGCGATCGCACCGGAACTGCGCTGGGAATGGCAGGACGAACGATCCCAGGGTGGATGTGGCGGCGCTTTTTCCAAGACCGACGGCCTCAAGATCTATCTGCAGAAACTCGTCACTCCCGTTCCGATCTCCGACGCGGCCTGGCCTCGTATCCTTCAGTCCGCCCGTGACATCGCCGCTCCCCTCGGGATCACCGATCTCACCGTCCGCGTCGACAAGCCCGGCGACCACGACGTGGTCCTCACCAGTGACAGCGGCGATCGCATCATGCTCGGCTCCAAGGTGAACGCTCTCATCAGCGCCCACACCGGCTGCCGTCTGCCCGCCTCCCGCACGGACCCGACGCCGTAGCGATTCGCCTGCCGCCCGACGACTCCGAAAGCCGCTCATGACGATTAACGCGCCGCTCGCCGATCTCGCCGCGAAAGCACGCCGCGTCCACGACGCGGTGACACTCGTCCGCGGACGCGCCCGGTCCGTCGACGGGCACGTCACCATCGAAGTCGACGCCGCCGGCCACATCACCGCGCTGACCATCACCGACTCCGCCCTCGTCGCGAAGGGGGCGAGCGCACTAGAGCGTGTCTCCTAAATAGGAGCGCCGCGATCAACGACACTGGGCGTCGTGTCACGTACCGAGTACCTGTCCGACGCCCAGTGGGCGTTGATCGAACCGATGCTGCCCTCGTCCGACGGACACAAGGGGCGTCCGTTCCGGAACAACCGCAAGGTCGTCGAAGGAATCGTGTACCGGTATCGAGCAGGTGTGCCGTGGCGTGACCTGCCTACCGAATTCGGTCCGTGGCAGACGATCTGGAAACGCCACCGCCGGTACGCCGGCGACGGCACCTGGGACGAAATCCTCGCGACACTGCTGGCACATGCCGACTCTGCCGGTGACATCAACTGGACCGTGTCCGTGGACTCGACGATCTGCCGCGCCCACCAGCACGGCACGAACCTGAGTCGGAACACAGGGGGATCTGTCGAATTACAAGAACCTGCTCACCGAACCCGATGACCACGCACTCGGCCGCTCCCGCGGCGGCCTGGGGACGAAGATTCACCAGCTGTCCGACGGGAACGGTCGACCACTGGTTGTGCTCGTAGGGCCAGGTCAGGCGGCCGACTCGCCCATGTTCACGTACCTGATAGACGCCTTGTCGGTCCCTCGGCTCGGCCCGGGTCGGCCACGAACACGTCCCGATGCGGTGCTCGGCGACAAGGCTTACTCGTCGAAATCCAACCGGGCACTGCTGCGATCACGCGGGATCGAGGCGGTGATCGCGGAACCGGACGACCAGAAACGCAATCGTCTCCGGAGAGGCAGTCGTGGTGGTCGTCCGGTCCGCTTCGATGCCGAGAAATACAAGGGCCGCAATGTCGTCGAGCGGTCTTTCGCTGCAGTCAAGCAGTGGCGAGGGTTGGCCACTCGTTACGACAAACTCGCTCTCACCTATCGGGCCGGGGTGCTCTTATCAGCGGTCTGCGCCTGGCTCAAGCGTCTCGCCGATTAGGAGACACGCTCTAGGCCCCGTTTCGCCAGGTTCGTCACCCTCCCCGTCATGACCCGCATGGTGGTCACTGCCAAGGCGTTGAACTTCGGCCTGAATCCCGGCCGCGCGATGAGTGCGAGAAGGGTTACCGTCTCGCCGGACCGACAACACCAGACCGATGTAGCCCGGCCACTCGCACTGTCCTCCGTGATCGATTACCCGCTGAGCATCACTGCGGACCTGTGTCGGGTTCATCTCCCCTACTGTGTGCTCCTGACCGCTCACCCGGGGCGACCGGTTGGCGGTCACCTGAATACCGAGAATGTAGCTGCCGTCCGTGACTTCTGATGCGACTCGTGGCGCCACTGCTGCCAGCGATCGAAAGCTACGAAGCCGCCGATCAAGGGCGGTCGACACCGGGTGGGAGCGCAGCAAACGTGAATGCGCCGGGCAGAATTGGTGCCATGGACGATGATCTGCTCGCCTCGCGGTTCGAGGAGTTCCTGGTGCATCGCAGCACCGCGAAGCCGTCTGCGCACACGGTGAAGGCGCTCCGGCAGGACTTCACCGCGATCGCGAAGGGTCTCGCTGACTTGAACGGTACGACCGTCGACCAGCTCGGGTGCGACGTCGTGACGAAGGACCAGATGCGGGCGGTGTTCGCGGACTTCGCGGGCACCCACTCCGCGGCGTCGATCCGGCGGTGCTGGTCGACATGGAACGGCCTGTGCGAGTACCTGTTCACCGCGGACAGCATCGTGGCCAACCCGATGTCTGCGGTGCTGCGGCCGAAGCAGCCCAAGACGATCCCCAAGTCGTTCGACAACGATGCGGTGAAAAGGCTCCTGGCCAGCCTGTCCGGTCCCGATGACGACCACGTTCGGGCTTGGCAGGAACGGGACTTCGCGATCGTGCTGACCGCGCTCCTCACCGGGTGTCGGCTCTCCGAGCTGGTGGTGATGAACATCGGCGACCTGCGTGACATCGACGCGAGTGGCCGGACGAAGGCGATCATGGTGCACGGCAAGGGGAACAAGGAACGCGTGCTCACCGCAGAGGCGGGACTGGTCGACGTGCTCACCAGCTACCTCGCGTCCCGGTTGGAGCGGTTCCCCGGCAGCGGCAAGGTCCGCTCCTCCCCCGCGGACTCGCCGTGGCGCCGGTTCCGCGGCACCGATCCCCTGTTCGTCGGCGCCGACGGTGACCGCATCACCGGGACGACGATCCAGTACCGCGTCGCGCGGGCCTATCGGCGGGCTGGGATCAATGGGCAGCGCGCGAAGGGTGCGCTCGTGCACCAGTTGCGGCACACGTTCGCGACGTTGCTCGCGGACGCGGATGTCAACGTGTACACGTTGATGCGGCTGCTCGGGCATGAGGCGATGACTACGACGCAGCGGTACACGGCGGGCGCTGGCGCGGACACCCGCGCGGCCTCCGCGACCAACCCCGCCTACACGTACATGCACCGGGCCCCAGAGGTCCTCGATGATGAGGCGGAGCGTGTCCCACCAGATCCATCCGTGCGGTCGGCTGCCGGCGGGTGAGTGGTTCTCGGCGCTGGATCAGGCGGGATTGATCTGGTTCCTCGCTGGATTCCGCTGCGCGCGATGACTGCCCGCCACTCGCCAGGGGTGTTACGGTCCGTACATCCACTCCCCCTGTACGCACATGATGGCCTTGCCGTCTGGGGTCCTCGACACGTTGTCACCGTCATTGCAGGGGTCGCCTACGTTGTTGACGCCGACGATCGGCGCGGTCTGCACCCACACGTTTCCACCGCCCGCGCCCATGAACACGCACACGATGTTGTCGCCGGTGTTGACGTCGACGCCGATCGAACTCGGTGACGAGCAGGGTTGCCCGACGGCGGTGACTCCGCCGGAGGCCGGGGCTGGTTGCTCGACCGGCGCTTCGGCAGTGTCCTCCACGACTGAGGTCGGTTCGGGTTCGACCGGGGTTGTGGGCGGGATGTAGGTGGGCGGAGGCGCATCGGCGACGTTCCATGTCGCGGTCACCGAGTTGTTCGGGGCGTACCGGACTCGGTTGATCACGGCGCCATCGGTGACCGGGAATACCACCCATCCGCGCACGCAATCGCCGACGTTCACCGGTTCGGATCCGATCGGGTACTCGGGAAGTGGGAACTGGTTGTAGGTGACGTCTGAGGTCGGGTATCGGCCGTCCGTGGTGTCGACGGCAGACCAGGGCGACCAGTTGACGGTCACCTGTTTTGGCGCCGTATCCACGCACGTGCGGACCTCGGCAGCGGTCCAGTGCCCGCCGCCGGGCGGGGCCGGTGCGTCGGGCGCTGCTGCCGGATCGAAGCTGAGGACAGCGACTCGCAACGCGAACCCGTCGGTGTTGATCGGCGCCTCCGCTCCGAGTGGCAGTAGCTCCGGGCGCGCTGTCGTGGTGGACGCCGTCGCGGTGCTCGTCGGGGTTTCCGTCTGTTCGGCGGTGGTGGAGTCGTTGCTGTTCCCGCAGGCGGCAATGCTCACGGTGAGCGCAGCTGCCGCCGCGGCAGCCCCGACCCGGCCAGCTACTGTCCAGTTCATTCTGGGATCGTCGCACGTCTGAGCCCTCGGTGCTCTGCCGATCGCTGCGAGTCGGTGCTGTCCCGACGCCTCGTTCACCCTGTTCCGGGGGTCGCCGCGGGCAGTCGGAGGGCCGACGGAGGCGGTCACCTAACCCGGGGTCAGGACCTTGCCTTGGGCCGGAGTGGCACCCGTCTTGGCACGGGGCGATGGACTCGATGACCGCGCGGCTGTCGTCGCCGACACCGACGATGGTGACCTCCGGATGCCTTTCGGCACGAGGACCCACCGTCATGCGCCTGGTCTGGGTGAGCGGATGCACTCGGCGTCCAGCGCGGCGCTGAGCAGCGCCGCGCACATGACCTCGAGCTCGTCGTGGTCGGCGCGCTCCTGGACGGCTGTCGCGAGATCCTCGGCGGCGCAGCGGACCGCGAAGAGACGGTCGGCCTGATTCTGTCTGTCCTCGATGGACAGGACGATGGCGTCGGCGGGGATCGCGGACTGGTTGCGCAGCGCGTTCCGCTGCTCGTAGGCGCGTTGGCGGCACGAGGGTTTGCAGTAGCGGCGTCGCCGTCCCGTCCCCTCGTGGGTGATGTCGCGGCCGCACCAGGCGCAGGGGGTCGGCTTCCGGATCGTCATGCGTCGCACCGTAGTAGGGGGCGTTCGGTGGACCCGGCCCCGCACTCCCCAACCTCGGGCCGGCTTCGCAGCGGGCACCGACCCAGAACAGCGGTGAATAGTATCGCGCGACTTGACAATTGCACGCTCCGGCCCAGGTCGGAGCGACCGCGGTCGCACGCGATCAATCACGCCCACGCGACCGCTCGACGAGAGACTGGAGATCTGCCATGGATGTACGCAGCTGGGATGTCCGCACACCGAACGGTCAGCTGGTTGTGACGGTCGCGGACCTCGCGGCCACCCGCGCGGTGACCTCCGCCGAGGCCCGCGACTGGATCCTCGAGAACGTCGACAGGCGCCGGCTGCCGGCCGAGCTCGTCGCCGACGCCCACCGCGCGCACTGACCGCCGGTGTGCAGGTCGAAGGCGGAAGGCGGGCAACGATGCTTCGGGTCCGCCGCCGACGCCTACCAGCAGACACTGGACCGGTACGAGGCTGCGGCCCGCGGGGACCTCGCCGATCTCGCCCATGCTGCGAGCAAGCTCGCCGACGCCGAGGTGACGTTCGCCTCGACCGCCCGCGGCGCCGAGAACCTCGCGGCATTGGCCGCGGCGAGCGACGCCCGGGGTGACCACCGGGCCGCCGACCGGTACCACCGGGCCCTGACCCGGGGTCTGGCCCGGCGCGCGGCGAACGACGCCGCGTACCGGCGTGCGATCGGTGCGCCGCCAACGGATCCGGCTCAGTGGGCCGCGGCGCGGGGTGACCGCTGCCGCGTGTGTGGGCAATTCACTGCGGCCACACACCGATGCCCGACGCTGTTGACCACGCCGGCCCCGGCGCCGTCGACTCCCGACATCGCTGCCGCGCACCACTCTGGCGTCATGGCGGGAAAGTTCCTCGACATCGAGTTGACCGGTGGCGCGGCGGCCGCGTTCGAGGACCGCTACGGGTCGCACGCCGACCCGGACGTCGCACTGGCTGACGCCGTGAATGATCTGATCGCTCCGTTCCACGTTGAGGTCCTCAGCGGCGGACTGGAGCCGTGGGCGCAGGCCGCGAAGGTGAGCGTGGTCGACCAGCTGCTCGAGCACACGCGGGATGTACCCGATGCTGACCTGCTGATGCCGGCGTTGTGCGCAGTACTGGATGACCCGCGGGCGGTGTTCTACGAGACCAAGCGGGGGCAGCTGGCGGTGTGCGATCCGGCTGACCCGGCGTGGCCGCACCCGGTCAACGCGGAGATCGACGCGGACGACGAGCCGCTGACGCGGGGGCAGGCCCGGGAGGTGGCGCGCCGGGAGGCGTTGTCGGCGACCGTCGCTGAGTGGGCGTACGGGTTCAGCGCCGACCCGCAGTCGTCGGCCTGGCATTTTCAGACGGCGGCGCAGGAGCTGATCGGCAATCCCACCCACACCACGCTGAGCGAGGTGAAGGAGCCGCTGCATCGACTGCGGCTGGCGCGGGCTCGGGCCGTCACCAACGCCCAGTACGCGCTCACGCAGAAGTTCTTCGCGGACGCCGGCATCACCGAGGTGTCGGTGCATCGGGGCATGGGGTGGGGTGAGGACGTCGTCGATGGCGGGGACTCGTCGCGGACTCCCCCGAGCTGGTACGACCCGACCAGTTCGGATCCGGACGATCCGGCGGCGACGTACCGGCGGGAGATCCCGATGAATCCGGTGTCGTCGTTCACCTTGGATTATCGGGTCGCGGAGCTGTTTTCGCGGTCCGGTGGGGAGGCTGAGGTGTCGGCGGTGATCTCGGGGACCGTCCCGGTCAGCCGCATCCTGTCAACACCTCGGACCGGGATCGGATGTTTGGCTGAGTCGGAGGTCGTTGTCCTCGCGGGCCCCGGCCAGTGGCAGATCACGAACCAGCCCGGCGCCTACGACGAGTGAGGTTGCCCCGCCGGTGCCGCGGAGATCGCGAACGCGATCAGGTCGTGACTGGCATCGGCGCAGTCATCTCAGGCGCGGTGCCGCAGGACGGCCGGGCGGCCCTCGTCGTCCCACTGGGTGAAGCGGGCGTCGACCAGCGGGCCGACGAGGTCGTACGTCTCCCACGTGTCGGGGACGCGGTAGACGTCTTCGGGTTCGCCGTCGCCGGGGCTCACCGCGTCGATGTAGTCCTCGAAGTACAGCCCACCGTCGTCCTCGGTCGACTGGTCGCCACCCGCGTAGTACGCGGTCGCGAACGCGGCAGCGACTTCGTCGAGGTCCTCGTCGACGAGTTTCCCGTCGCACACGGCGAGCACGAAGGCGGCGGGCGTCGTCGTGCGCTCGCGCAGCGCGGCGAGCTCGTGCGCCGCGTCCTCGGCGAGCTCTTGCGAGACGTGCCCACCGAGCACCGCCCACGCGAGAAACACGCCGATGTGGGTCGCGGCCGCCGCCGGGCCGGCGTCGGGCGGGTAGCCCTCGCCCTCGGAGTGCCAGGACGCATCGTCGTACTTCGTCGTCACGGCCGCGACGCTACCCCTCCCATCGACCGACCTGCTCCGAGTCGAGCACGAGCCGGCCGTCTCATCGCGCGGAAGTTCAGCGAAGCCAGCCGACGGCGCAGACGGATACTGTCGGCTATGCAGTTGCGCTGGCCGCGATCGGACTCGCCGTACCTGATGGGGACGATCCTCGGGTCAGGGCCTGACAGGTGCGGAACTGCTGGGCGGCAACAGGTCAGGATCCAGTCCCCTGCGTCGGCTCTCCTCGTGGGATGGTCGCATGTCGATGTCACCCGGCAGTGGGCATGCTCGCATCCGGGTTGCCGCGCTGATGTCCACGCCGCCATAGGTTTTCGCCATGAAACAGACTCCGATGCGTACCGGCCGAGAGTGGGCGGCGATCGTCACCCGCGAAGTCCCCCACCGCCAGTTGGCGATGCTGCTGCGCACCTCCGACCCGGACGTGCGCACTGCGGTCCTCGCCGAGTTCCGGCGCTGCGAACCGGGCCGGGTGCGTGGAGTTTCGGCCGGACCGGTGCCCGAAGTGCCGGGGCCGACGGATCGACATGCGTCGCGGCGCCGCGTGCCTCGGGTGCGGGGGAACCGGCGCGGCTCGCTGGCAGCGGCTTGCGGCGGGCCACGTGAGCGCGCCGACCTTGGAGGCCGGGGCCGGGGATCATCCGGGGCGGGTCGGGCGCTGAGACGTCGCCGCGGATCGTGGCCGCCAGATCAGGCGGTCGCGCCCCGGCCGGGCCGCTCGGACAGCTCCTGTCGTGCTGGTGGTGCGTACGACGAGAACGCCGCCGCACTACTGCAGGGAGTAACGGGCGAGTCCCCGCCGCCGGTATAGGCGGTATGAAGCGATGGCAGCTGGCAATCACGGTGGCAGCGGCATTGACGCTGTTCGGGTGCAGTTCTGATCCAAACGCATCTACTGAGCAAACATCTTCGGTGCAGCTCTCCAGTGTCTCAACGACGATGGAGACCACACCCACGGCAGCTCAGGACACCCCCGCTCCGGCGACGACGGTTCAGGATCCAATCGCGACGGAAGCGGTCGTCGCCCAGGAAGCGGTCATCGT
Organism: Rhodococcus sp. Q; assembly: GCF_005503035.1. NCBI lineage: Bacteria > Bacillati > Actinomycetota > Actinomycetes > Mycobacteriales > Nocardiaceae > Rhodococcus > Rhodococcus sp. Q. The sequence continues at coordinate 50,531 of NZ_SCOY01000007.1, read as the reverse complement.
CGACTGCCAACCCGGGATGGGGCCCGTCACCACCTACTGGTCAGACGGCACAGTCACCGGCTACTCCGACTACTGCCAGTCCGTCCAAGATCAGGCGGTCGCGGCCGAGGCAGCAGCGAACACCCCTGTCTGCGACGGAAACGTCTGCACGTATCCCAACGGAGTGCAGATGGCCGACCCCAGCACCCACGAGGTCGTCGTTCCATACACCTGCGGCTACGACGTGCTGTGCGACGAGAACGGCAACGTCATACCAGGACCAGAATCCGGTGTGATGCTCGGAAACGGCTGGATGTGCGCAGGAAACGGCTGCACCCGCCCCTAAGACGGGCCGTGCGTCCCGGACAGCCACTCCCCCAGCGCATCGCTCTGCGGTCCCCGGTGTGAGGACACCAGGATCGATCGGGTGTCGGCCCACCACCGCCCGACTGGCCGATGGTGGGCCGGTGCGCTACCGCCCGACGCGGGCAGCGACCTCCGCGTGCACCGCCGACCGCACCTCAGCCTCGAGGTCGCTGAGCACCGATTCGATGACGTCGGCGATCACCGATTCCCGGGCGCCGATCTCCAACTCGACGAGTCCCCGCACCTGGGCGGGGTGAGTGGCGATCCACCGCACCAACTCGGTGTCCAGTCCCGAGTCATCGGTGAGGCTGCCGAGAACCCGATCGCTCAGCCACGGCTCCACCGACGCCGTGGACTCCACCCCGAGGCCGGGCAGATACGACAACGCGCATACGGCACCGAACCCGTCGAAGGGCTCGTCTCCCCAGGACATGCCGCCGTAGAGCGCGACCTGGATTCCGCCGATGCAGAGATCGGCGCGCGCATTGCAGTGGCCGACCGCGTACGTCTCGGCGGTCTCGTACAGGTGACTGCGCGCCGCGGCGACGGCCTCCTCGCTGCCAGCGATTTGGGTGATGGCGGCGGGAACCCCGTCGTGGAACTCGTCGTCGTCGACCCCGAAGTCGTCGACACCGAAGTAGTGGTCGAGCGTGATCGCCTCGGCGATCTGCTGGGGGGTCGCCGCGTCGATGATTGCCTTGTAGGCGTCGAGCATTCCGATGACGACATCGGTAGCGGTCGGTGCCGGTGCGGGGACCTTGTGGATGGCGGTGATCAGGTCGGCTCCCATGTCGGGTTCCTTTCGTCGTGGTGAGCGATGACCCCATGACGGTCTTATACGACGAGAATGGCTGCGGCATAGTCGAACACCGACGTCGGCCGGGCGGACAGTCGGAGGCGAGCCCGCGCGGTGAGGAACAGGCGGCGGATAGGTGCCGGTGGGTCGAGCGGGACGTTCGCGGGTCGACGACTCCCGGGTCGGCGCGCACGGATTCCGGGTGCTCCGGCCGTCGGACGGTTCAGCGCGCACCGCGAAACCCACCCCCAGCCGGTGGAGCTGGGGGTGGGTTCAGGTCAGTTGTTCGCCGCGACGCCGGGTTCGAGGACGGTGACGCTGGCCTTCGCCGACACGAGGTCGATGCTCACCTTCTCCACATTGGAGCGCGGGACGGTCCAGTAGTTGTCGTCGTTGCCGCCCAGTTCGGCGATCTTCAACTTCGGTCCGTTGGATAGCACCACGAACAACGTGCTGGGGTCGATGTTCCTCGATACCTTGACCCGTACCAGGGCACCGATACACAATGCCGCGACCGGCGCGATCGGCCTGTCCAGCAGGTGCTGCGGCGCGGGCAGCAATGCACCGGGCTGCGCGTTCACTCCCGGACCAACGCCGTCGACGGGCTTGAGCAGGTAGTTGACCCGGTTCTTCTTCACCACCTCGAAGATCCGGTCCCGGCGATCCTTGCTCGCGAACATCGGGTTGATGATGACCTTGTCGCCTGCCTTGAACTCGTTCTGCGGCATGCCTTGTCCTCGCTTCTGCTGATCCGGTCTGCTTGCTGGATCCAGCTTCGTGAGGGCCTCTCGACGGTGCGGCACCTGTGTTGCGGACCATCGCCCGGGGTGTCAGGCGCTCGAGGGCGTCACGCTCCGCGGCTACCGGTGGAGGGCGCTGCGGACGGTGCGGATCGCGGCCCGGATCCGACCCGGCCGGACCGGCGCGACGGGCACCGGCGCCGGTTGTGGTGCGGGGTCGGTGGAGGTGGCGGCGGGGATCTGTTTGCGCAGGGCAAGCTGTCGGGCAGCACGGTCCTCGCCGAGCAGTGAGCGAAGCTCCGATCGCAGCTGGTCGACCGGCTTCCGCGCGCCGAGCAGCTCGAAGAACGTGTCGGTGGACAGGATGCGCAACACGCCATGGCGGGTCCAGTAGACCCCGACCCGACGAATCTCGTGGACGTCGTCGAAGTCGAGGAGCACGTATCCGGCGAGCTGGTAGACGTCGCGGCGGGCGATCGTCGTTGCTTCGTGGGTCGACTTGAAGTCGAGGAGCAGGTCATCGACGAGGAGATCCGCGTCGGCGCCCCCGATGAGATCGGAGCCGGCGAACGTCGGGCCCGGCAGCGCCTGCATGAACTGTGACCGCACGGGCGCGAGTCCTGTGCCGGACAGGTGGACCTGGTCACGGATTTGGTCGACGACGAACCATGAGATCTGCTCGACGGCGCGGTCGAGCGTGACGATCCGCCGTTCGTCGTCGAGGAGCACCGTCTTCTCGATGAGGAGTGGGTTGCGATACAGCTGGTCGAGTTGGGCGGCGACGGCGCAGAGTCGGATGAGCTCCACCTCAGCGGATTCGGAGTGGATGGCGTCGGCCGCGGCGCCGGGGGGTGGGCCTTGGGCGAGGAGTTTGGTGATCGCGGCGGCGAGGTCCGAAAGGAGCGTCTCGCATCCGCCGGGTCGCGCCATTCGCGCGAGGCCCCGGTAGCCGCGCTGCGCGCATTCCGGTACTGGAGCGGTGTGCGAGAACGCGAGACGCAGCCGAAAGTCGATGCTGGTTCCGATGAGCGGCCAGTCCGGTCGCTTCCCGTCATGGCTCGCGGCAGCGGCGATTTTCCTGCGGTGTATGCCGTCCTTGAGTGCGGTCACCGCCGCGCTGTTCGGGAGCTCCACGGCCGCGAACCGCATGAACGGTGAGGTCGGGGACTTGATCTGGCTGGTGAGCGACATCGGCGAAGAGTATGCCGATTGTCGTGGCACCGCGCGCGCACGGCCACGACCACCGCAGCACCGTTCGACGACGGGGAGACCCCGGTGCCACGACCCTGTCCCAGCGACAGACGTGGTGGATGAGCTTCGCGGGCACGGCCACCCGAAGGTGGCCGGGCCACTTCACGTTCCGCTGACGTCGCCGAGTCCGTCCTCGTTCGAGGTCAGAGCAGCTTGACCAGTTCGTCGAACTGCTCGTCGGTGATCTCGCCGTTGACGAACGCGCTCGAGAGGATGTTTCCGAGACTGTCGGGGACTTCGCCGCCGTCTGGGTCGGCCATCACTTGCTCGTAGGTGTTCCTCGGTCCACGAGGCCTCCCCTGCCGGGATGGCGGACCGCCGCGCTTGTCCATCCGTTGGACCGCGTCGACTGCCGTAGCGAGGTCGATCTCGCCCTGGGATAGGCGATTGAGGATCTTCTCCAGTTCAGCTGCTGCGCTCACTTCGTTCCCTTTCCGGAGCCATGGATGTACAGGACCTCACTGGTCGAGGACGACACCGAAGTCGTCGAACAGTGATCCATACGTCCCCGGCAGCGGGGATCGCCTTCTCGAACATTCGCCGAGTCGCGCAATGAAGCACGTCATGGCCTCGAATCGGGGAGCAGGTGGAGCAACCCCTCACGCTCGAGGTCGCGAAGGAAGTGTTCGGTGGGCTTGTGGGTGCTGAGCCATTCACGGATGCCGGCTTCCTTCTCTGCCCGCGTGGCGCGGGTCAGCCTCAGCCTGGTCAGCAGCGAGAACACCAACTGAGGCTTCGGCCGAGGTTGACCTGGCGGCGTGAAGATTGAGTCATCCCACAGTCGTTCACCGAATGCCGACATCAGAGCCCAATCGAGCGACGGTGGGTTTCGAGAAGCCCCGGCGCGTCACCGCAGCTGCACCATGCAGAAGTTACTGGGGGTGTCGAGGATCCCGTCGATCGATCCGCTCATCGTGTCCCAGTAGTGCTGGTTCTGGTACAGGACCTGACCGTTCGACGCGTTGTAGACCGTGCAGGAGATCGCCGTGTCCGATGCCGCTCGAGGCTCGAGGCCCACCCAATGGCCCTGCCGGGCGACGAAGCTGTGTTGGGCGACGCCGCCACACACCGTGCCGGTCGAGCGTGCACCGTTGTCCTCCCACCAGGAGAACCCCATGCAACTCGAGGGGCCGCCCCAGCCGACGATGGACACGATGGTGTCGCCGGGCCGGTAGGTGCCGGCGGCGTTGGCGGTACCGATACCGACAGTGCTGGTGAGCGCGGCGATACCGGCCGTCGCGGCGGCGATCGGAGCGAGTCTGCGGAGCTTCATGGTCGGGTCCTGTCGTGATGGGATCGGGGCATCAGCGGTGGGTGGTCGGGTGAAAGGACGTTCCGTGCCGGGTGAGCGGTCACGCGATCTTGTTCAGCTCGTTCTGGTAGTAGAAGCTGCCGAGGCCGAACACGAAGCACAGGAGCATCCCGATCACGGGGCTGCAGGTGCCCTCGACTCCGGCTCGCATCTGTGCCTCCCGGATGCGATTACCGGTGCGGTAGAAGCTGATCAGGAACGGGATTCCCATCCAGCCCAGGAAGATCATGACGAGAAGCGGGCCCGCCACGGGGGCGTTCGGGTCGCGGGACTGGTCGGCCATCTCGCGGTGGATCTTGTAGTACCAGACGAAGAAGTAGATGCCGAGGGTGATCAGCGGGAGGCCGATCCACACCGCCCACGGGTTGCGCCGCTTGATGGGTGAGATGTTCTGCGTTGCAGTCGGTGTGGTGGTCATGTTCGTCCTTTGGTCGGTTCGCTGGTCTCGAGGTGGGCTGGGCGGGTAACTGGTCGACGTTCCGTGGACCTCGGTGGCGCCCCGCGCTGTTGGCTGCGCGGGGCCCGGGCCGTCAAGCACCGGTCTATGGGGCGTCGACGCTGTCGGCAGGTCGACGAGGGTGCCGGATCACGGCCCGGCCGTGCAACTGACAAGCGCGTACTGCCCGGTCGCGGTCTGCTCATCCTCGACCTCCCCGTCGATGGACACCCGGCAGGTCACCGACGTGCCATCGGTTTGAGCGGTCACCCCTGCGATCACGAACGTCGAGGTGTTCTTCACGGTTTTCGTCCACGGCGCCGACGGTGAGGACTCCTGCTGGATCGCGCTGTTCTCATCGAAGTACGTCACGCTGTTGAGCGTGCCGCTGTCCGAGATCACCTCGTAGACCACCGTCTTGCCCTTGCCTGACGGCTCGGCGGCCTTGAGCGGCGGCAGTGCCGGCGCCGGTGCGCCCTGGTCGGGGGCCTCTGCGGGCGGGTTCTGCTCGCCGACCTCCGCGGCTCCGGCTCCGGAGCTGGCGGTGGCCTTCTCCTCGTTGTCGACGGTGGAGACCATTGCCACGGTGCAGCCGCCGAAGAGCAGCACCGGGATGCCGACGACGATCCACGGCCAGATCTTGCGCTTCTTCGGCGCGGGCGGCAGATTCTGCCCGTGCGGGTACGGCTGGTTCGGGTCCGTCACTTCGATTCCTCCTCGGGAATGTCGCCTTGCTGGTGTGATGCGCAGGTGGCGTCCGATCGCGACCCCGGGGCGGTCCGAAAATGGATCCGCCCGTGCGTGATCGGTTCACCCAGCGGAGCGATGACGAAACCCCCTCTTCCCCGCATTTCGGGGGACGGGACGGCTTCGTTACCGCATCTGATCAGGGTGGGCAGGTCAGACGCCGGATGAACCGGCCATCACGAGCGGGAGGACAGCGCTGCCGACCATCGCGCTGCCGACAACGGCGGCACCGATGACGGGGCCGGTCAGGTCAGGAAGCGGGGCTACGGGCACGTCGCCGATGCGGGTCCAGGTGCCGCAGTACTCGGACTCGAACGCGTAGTCCGAGGGCAGGACGGTGACGATGACCCGCTCGGCGTGCGTGTAGTCCGAGGCGATGATGTCCTCGAAGCCGCCGGTGGTGCCGGACAGGCGCTTCCAGTAGCAGCCCATGTAGTCGTCGACCTGGCCGGATGCCGCGTACTGGCCGGGGGCGAGCTCGGCGCCGACGAGGTAGGTGCCTTCCCCGGGGGCGGCGGTCTGGGCGGCGTTGGCGGTGCCGGCGCCCGCGAGGACGAGGCCGGCGGCGGCGATGGAGCCGGCGATCGCGGTGGCGGTCTTGTGCATTGGGTCTCCTGGCGAGTCGGTGTGCTCGTGACTGTTCGAGCAGTGCTCATAGCTCACTCGATCCGGCGGGTTCGGCGCCTCGTCTGATCGGGCGGAGTGGGTCGTACTTTCGGTCGGACCTCATCGCGCATCTCCACCTTTCGGGTCCTGCCGACCTGCCGGGGTCGTTGCGTAGCCTCCATGCGGTGACCGCGATTTCCGAGACCATTCGTCGCCGCGCCTGGACAACGGGCGCGGTGGCGTTGAGCGTGTTCGGCACCCTGATGGCGCTCGGGCTTTCCGCGGATTCGGGGAATGTGCACGACGTCAACCTCGCCCTTGGGCTGCTGCTGAACCTCGGTGCGGCAGTCGCGCTGGTGTGGCGGCACGAACACCCCTGGATCGTCCTCGCGGCCGCACTGGCGGGGCCGCTGTTCTTCTCCACCGACGCCACCGCCGCGCTGATCGTGCTCTACGCGATCGCGAAGACCGAGCGCGGGGAGCGCCTGGCCGCCGCGACGATCGCCGTGTACCTGGCGTGCGCCGCGTCTCTGACGTACGACGCCCACCGCACCCGCGACAACTCGGTGCTCACCATGGCTGTGACGCGGCCGGAGAAGGGGGCACCGAAACCGGAATGGGAAATCGCCGTGTGGATTCCGTGGTTCGTCGCCGCGGTCCTGGTGGCGATCGTGGTGGGCGCGGCGATGCTCAAGCACACCCGGTCCGAGTTGGCGCAAGCCGAGCACAGCCGCGATCTCGCGACCGAGCAAAGTCACGTGATGCGCGACGAGGTGATCCGGACAGAGGAACGCACCCGCATCGCCCGGGACATGCACGACACCCTCGCCGCGAGCCTGAGCCGAATCTCGTTGTTCGCCGGCGCCCTCCAGGTCAACGGCGCCGACAACCCGGAGAAGATCGCCAACACTGCCTCGATGATCCGATCCACCGCCCACGACGCGCTCGACGATCTCAAGCACATCGTCGGGGTGCTCCGCGGATCCGCGGCCGCGAACGCCCGACCGAGCGGCCACCAGGGCATCGACAGCGTCGCCGAACTCGTTCAGTCCGCGCGGGCCGCGGGCCTGCACGCCACCCTGTACACCGACCTTCAACCCGGGGACGTCGGAACGGTGTCCGGTCACGTCACCTACCGGGTCGTGCAGGAATCGCTCACCAACGCACAGAAATACGCGAGCGACCAGACCATCCGCATCTCGATCAGCGGCGCCGCCGAGCACGGCATCCGCATCGACATCCGCAACAACCTCAGTGCACTGCCCCCGAACGTGCCGCCCGGGTCAGGCTCCGGTCTGCGCGGACTCGCCGAACAGGCCGGCGAGATCGGCGGCACCTTCAACGCCGGTGTGCTCGGCACCGAGTTCGTCGCCACCTGCTGGCTCCCCTGGTACGCCTGAACGAGAGCCGGACGCTGATCGTCCAGTCCCCTCATCGGCGCGCGCCGCCAGGTAATACCCTGACGGGCACCATGACCACTGCCGACGTCATCACCGTGCTCATCGTCGACGACGACCCCTTCGTCCGGCGAGGCGTGGCCGACATCTTCGCTGCGGCCACCGACATCACCGTCGTCGCCGGTGTCGATGACGGTGACCAGGTGCCCGCCGCCGTCGCCACCCACCGCCCCCGCGTGGTGCTGATGGACCTCAAGATGCGTCGCGTCGGAGGCCTCGAAGCCACCCGCCAGCTCATGACCCTCCCCGACCCGCCGCGCGTGATCGCGATGACCGCGATGGACGTCGACGACCTCGTCATCCAGGCTGTCACCGCCGGCGCCCACAGCTTCCTCTCCAAGGACGAAGCCCCCGAAACCTTCCACCAGTCCGTCCGCGCCGTGGCCGCGGGCAACAGCCTGTTCAGCCAGGACTCGTTGCGGCGCATCGTCGCCGGCGCCTCACCGCCGCCACCGGCTACCGCGGCGGTGCCGGTCAACGTAGGCGCGCTCAGCGAGCGTGAACGCGACGTCCTCCAGGCCCTGGCGTCCGGCGCGTCGAACGCGGACATCGCCACCGCGCTGTTCCTGAGCGAAACGACCGTCAAGACCCACATCTCCTCGGTCTTCACCAAACTCGGCACCCGCAACCGCGTCGAGGCGGCGCTGACCGCGTTCCGGGCAGGGATCGTGAGCTGACGTATCGCCGCCCGGCGGACAGCGCGGCGCACCCTGGCGTGACGGCCGGGCACGCCCGTCAGTCGGGCGCACACGGCCTTCAGGTCACGGCGGCTGGTGGCGGGGCCGCTGGCCCGCACTACTACTGCAGCGCGTGCACCATTCGTTCGCGATAGTGATCAACGTAGACTTTGGCGCACCCTTTCCACTTCTCGCGCGACGATGCGAGGGTTACTTCTTGGCTGCCCCGAGTCCGATCCACCAGCGCCGGTTCGAGCGCTTCAGCTCGGAGTCGGAGTGGGCGTTGACGGTTAGGTTGCCGAGGTGGCCGGACTTTGGCTCGGCTCAGCAACCTGCCGCAATTCCTGTCCATCCCAGTACCTCACGGAGTTCGTGCCCTCTGGATTTGGGTACCACCCCGGAGTTGCCATGGGGATATCACACGCAGCTATCTGTCAGTCGAACGGCGGACATTCCTGAGCCGTAGGCGAACCGGCATCCCAAAAAGGCCGCACTGCCGGCGCGAGCAAACCCGGCCCAATCCGGGGATGCGTCGCAGGCGCCGTCCCCTGCGTTCTCCGGATCGCGGCGGGCTGCCACGCCGTACCTGACAGAGCGACATGGTTCACTGTCGCAGTGCCGTCCCAACCCACACCTCCCGGCGAACCATCCGGCCGCAGGACCAGCCAAAGCCGCAAAGCACGTCCGTGGTGGGTAACCGATCGAGGCGCGCTGGCAGCCATCGCGATCATCGCACTCATTGGATTGGGCTTCCTCACCGGCACCGTCACCGATGCCCTTCGCGATGATGAGTCCGTAAGTGTAGGTGCGGTTGACGCTCCGACGAATCCACAGCAGCTCGCCGCTGGACTCGAGGCGGCCAATGACCCCAGTCTGCGGAGCCCCGACAGCTACTTCGAGGTCTCCTCCGGCGAGTTCGAGAAGATGATGTTCCCATCCGGCGACCTCGACAAGTATCAGTACCCCTTCGTCGGATCCCGTATCGTGTTCTACGGCAAGATCAACGAACTAGCACCCGACTTCGACACGTCGACAGCGGGAACATACTTCGAGGCATCGATCAGCCACGACGACCTCGGTCCACTCGTCGGCCTAAGTAGCGGTTCGGCCCAGGTCGCCATTGTCGGAGAGAAGGCCAACCTCGGCGTGCTCGCCCACGGCGACAACCTCAAGATCTTCGCTGAGATCGGCAACCCCTACCTGACGGGCGATGAGATGTTTGGGTCGAAGCGTCGCGATCCGTTCCTCGTTGCGCACATCGTCGAAGTCCTCCGCTGAACACCCAAACGGCCGGCCGATCCTCCCACGCGTGTGGCCAGCGGTCGGCGCGTTCGTGTGGTGCACTGTCGCCGTTTACGCCTACTACCGATACCAGAGCCTCGCGGGACTGATTGTCGCGCACAGCGCCACAATTTGATCCGGCTCACGAGGCGGAACGATATGTGGTGGCTTGACGGTGGACTGGCGGCAACAATGATCGCGGCGGGCGGATTCTTCGTTGTCGCCGACCGATTCATCACACGCAGCGGGGGCCCGGACCCTGCCCCGAACACCGAACACTGATCCAGATGCCAGCGGCCACGGATCTGCCACACCTGCGCACGCCGTCCAGTGAGACCATTGGCCGCGTGACTGCACAGGAGATCGCGGACCTTATCGACCGACTGAAGGGGCACTTCGTCCTGACCGCGGTCGGCCTCACTATGGCGGTGAACCCCGAGGCCGACCGTCTGCTTGACGAGTCTGGAGTCAATCTCGACCGTGATCAGATTCGGTTGCGGCGCAGCGGAAAGTCGGACTACACGCTGCCGATCCGCGAGGTCGTCGAGGCTTCGCAGCTCGACAAGGACCGACAATGGGCCGTCATTGAGAGTTGGCTCGAACTCTCCATCATCCGCGTCGGAGCTGCGCTCGACGAGCGTAAGTACTTCGACAAAGCGCCTGTCCTAGTCTTCTTCAAGCACGTGCGAAACGGATTGGCACACGGCAATACGTTCGACCGGCCGACTGCGGAAGCCGAGCAGCGCGGGAACGAAGGCGATCAGAAGCGGAAGCGCCGCCGCGCCGGCCAGGACGGATACTGGGCCCTCACCGCCCGCTTCGGGGACCGCACCATCACCAAGAAGACCGAGGGCCGCGTCTACGGGGGACGTGGCCTTCTGAAGCGCGGCGACCTCCTTGCACTGCTCGATGAAGTGGCCGCGCACCTGCGAACGGATCCACCGCAGCTGTCGCACAGAGATGCTCGCGCCGTCTATGGATCCGCACCGGAAATCGAGGAACAGACGATTGGGGAGTCGACGGTCTTAAGCTGATTTGCCGAGCTCCAGCCGCCTCGCGGCGTGCGTTGGTGCGGCGCAAGCCGACTCGACTCCAGCGAAGGAGCCCACGCGGCGACCCACCCTGGACGACAAAGGCCATCACTAATCCCTTCGCTCCTCAACAGGAACGGCGTCAGACTCAACTCGACCCAGCCCCAGAAGCTTCCCTAGCGCGGCCAACAGGTCGCCTCTCAGCACGGACGGGTTCGCCTCCCCAGACTCGTTGATGCCGTTGACCTGTTGTGGCGGATGCGCCGCGAGCGTGCGCTGCAACTCAGCGAGGCTTTCCCCGTCAACGATGTTGGCATTGGACACGAGCTTCATCTGCTCATAAGCGAATGCCCGAGCCGCGAGCGCAGCAAGGTAGCGAGCCTGCGCTTCCGCGCTGCTCATGTCTGTGCGGTCCACCGCTTCGGCCACAGCCAACTCCCGGCCGGAGTCCACAACCGTTGCTTCAACCACGACGGGCTGCTTGGTCGCTGGCTTGGGTGCCTTGCGTGCCGCCTCCTTTGCGCGTCGCGCCTCAATGACGGGTCTGGCCTTCTCATGCCATAACCGCTTGGCGTGGGGCGTTGCCACCTCAACTAGGAACACTATGGCTTTCGCAATCAGCTCGGCATTCACTTCCCGCTCACGGGCTCGCCGTCGCTCATACTCCTCGTCGTACACATGGACCGGCTCGTAACGCGATACTGGGTCTGGCTCTTCGTCCGAGACCGGGATGAATCTGGCACTACCTTTGAGCTTGCCGTCACCGTCGAAGAGGTTCGGATGAAGCCCGCCCTCCTTCTTCTTGCCCGGAGTCAGGTCCGCGTCGAACTCGAGGAAGCCATTGATTCTAGTAACGACGCGACCCTCGGGCGCGAGGGTGGGCGTTGTCGTCCGCGCCGCAATCAGCTCGTCAGGAGTCATACTCACGACCCTACTTTCGGTCACCGACCCAATGGATCGAATGCCAGCGCTTACGGCCAATCGGGCTGTTCGGTACCACATCGCATGTCCACCCCCACTCCGAGACTCCCTGTTCGGCGCTAGTCTCCGCGGTCGGCCGCGACTGATGCACGCATTCTGGCCGCAGGACGCGGGCAGTGCCTGGTCGGCCATGATGCCCAACTTCAGTTTTCGAGTGCGGCATACCGCAGTCGCCCGCGGAGCCGCGGGCGCGGGCCAACCGCACGCGGGGAAGCCGAGGACGCGAAACTCCGTGATCAACAGGCGCAGCGCGAGATCAAACGCGCCGGCACAGACGGCCAGCTCGGCACGGCCGACGACGACAACACCTATTACTCCTTTGATTGAGAACGGCAACATGTACGCCCCCAGCCAGAGCATCAACGCAACGGCGGCGGAGGCGGAGGCTTCATCTGCCGCCGCAGCCGCCTGTGCTGAACCCGCAATTGCGGCTCAGCTGGGCTTGCCCCTAACCACCCGACCGAGCGATCCCACATCCACCACACGGAAATAGTGGCGCCAGATCGACCATTCCGTTCGGATCGCCACGCTTACGACCCTGCAGCAGGCAACTACACTCCCCGGTCCGAGATCGTCTGGCCGGGCACCCGAATAACCGCACCCGAGAAACGACGGCGACCACCTCTGTCCACCCAAATCCGATAGCTCAGCGTTATGACATTACGCCTGGGAGCATCCCGTCCTAGACGCCGGTTGTCGGATCGATGCTCGGCTTTGAACGTGCGGGGGCGACGTGGAGCAACAGCGTGACGGTTGTTTGCGCCACGATGGCAAGGATTGTTGCTCGAACTGTGGTCGGCTGGTGCACCAGAGAGGGCGGCCGAATAGCTGGTCGTCGTGCGGTTCCGATTCACGCACTCCGCTTTGGGGCTGGAGCTTCCACCTCCAGCTTCCGCGGTGTTGTCCGTTGACATCGCACGGGAAGGACCGGTCTCCTAGGTCTCGGATTGGGCTCGATCGCCATCGCGACACGAAAGTTCAGAGTTGGCTTAGCTTTCGGTTGGCGTGAGGACGAGCCCTTCGAGTTCGACGGCCGTGTCTGTGGGTTCGATGACGATGAAGCCTTGGGAGGCGATGATCCCACGGTCGATGACGGTCGAGCGTTTGTCTCCGTCTTCGTTGGTGATAATGCCGCAGTCGATAGTGGAGCAGCGGGTCCAGTAGCCGGTAGGTGCGTTCTGGGCGCGTTGGGCGCGGTAGGTTCCTGGTTCGATTTCTGCGCCGACGAGGTAGGTGCCGTCAGTGGTGAGTGGGTCGACGACGTCGGCGATGGGCTGATTCTGTGCAGGCTGACTGCTGCTTCCTGCTTTATCAGCGGTCCGTGTGGTTCGAGGGTTGTCGTCGTTGTCGGCGCGGACGGTGATGACGAGTCCGGCGACGACGATGGCGGCGACTACCCAGGGCCATTGCCTGCGCTTCTTCGTGGGTCCAGGTTCGGCTGACTGCGGGTCTCGTGGTCTAACGGCGCGCCACTGCTCACCATCCCAGTGCCGATCAGAGTTGGACCCGTCGGGGTTCGGGTACCAGCCAGCGGAAGCGGCCATCAGGTGTCCATTCTTCTTGGGCGGATACGACCGCCATTCCGATTCCTCACATGCGACATGGGTTCGTCAGCTTGTTCTAGCAGGGGTCGAGCGCTGTCGGCCGAATAGAGGACACTCAAACCATCACAGTCACACGAGCTCCGGCAGTTCAGCACTGCTATGCAACTTGTACCCCGTCGTCGCAGATGGCAGCGTCTTCGGCTGGTCCCCGATGCCAGCTGAGGGAGGTCTCGGGCCGATTCTCACCCGATATGCCTCCGACGGACGATTGTCAGCAGCTTCGAGATCGGGCCGATGAACGGGTCAATGGTGAGATCGACAAGGCGGACCATGGTCGCGTACGACGCCAATCGCTGTATGAACGGGCGGCAACAGCGCCGGCGCGGTGAGTCGTCGATCCCCCGCCAGCCAACAGCCCGGTTAGGTGATAGCGGGGAACCCACCCCGGTCGCACGGGGTGGCTTCACCAGGTGATGCTATCGGTCAGGCGGCGATCAATTCGAACGCCGCCTGCTTGACGCCCTTGGGGTCGGGGGTGGCGAACTGGCGCGCCGCGCGACCGGCGCCGCCGTCGCGGCCGGGGCGGAACCAGTCCTCCCACTCGGTGACGGCGTTGTAGGCGGCCCAACGGGTTCCACGGGCATCCACCTACGTTCGGCGATCTGGAACAGGTCGAGGAGCTCACCGCGACGGTTCTCCCAGCGGGGGACCGCGCCTTCTTCGCCTCGCGATCGATCGCGGTACGGGTATGTCGCACAGTCTATTTCGATCCCGCACCGATCCCCTGGACGAGTCCGTTGAAGCACACCAACCCGCAGTCCGCTGACCTCTCCGGTGATCGATCCGGAGCCGAGCAAGGTGCGGATGACATCAGACGACCAGGTCCTTGCCGCCGACGTTCATACGCGCCTCGGGCAGATCCATTGTCAGGAACACCTTCCGGCCGTGGTCGTACTCACCGGCGTGCGCGAACATTCCGTCGAGCTGGCGGGCGTGGTCGGCGAGGTCGAATGCGGCCCGGTTGTCCACGGGCTCGTAGCCGCTGCCCACACGTGCCAGGGTGGTGAAACTGTCGCGAAGGAGCAGCTTCTGCCCGGGAATCGACGTCGAGATCACCCCGGTTGGTGAGACGGTCAACGCCTTCGCCTCGTGCATCTCCAAGCCCCAATCGAGACCGGCCATATGCAGCGCCTTAGCCGTGGACCGGTCCAAATCCCGCTGGTCGTGTTCAGGCCTGGCGAGCCGGCCGTCGATCCCGACGCCTATCGGCAGGAACTGTTGGCTGTCAACGATATTCCGGCCGAGTCGTTCGTCAACTGGGTGGGCGATCCGATCGAGCTGATGCCAGCGTTGTCGACACCCGACCCGTCGGTGACCACCGCGAACCCGGACTGCCTGCCCGGCGGCGACCGCCAACGCGCCGTCCAGAAGATGGTGTTCATCGGAACCCACTGGTCCGGTGAACGATTCGTCAACGTCGGCAGTAGTCAGGTGATCACCGTCCATCTGTCGAACTCGCCGCATGGTGATGTGGAGACGGTGGATGGATGGTTGACCGACTGCGCGGACACCGCGCTGAGCGTCGATGGGGTCGCCACCGCACTGTCGTTGCGGTCGGTGCCGGTGGATCCGGCGTACTACGGGATCGACACTGCCCGCGTGTGGGCGTCCACCGTCCGGAACGACAACGGATCAGTGGCCAGCACGCTAACCGTGTACGGGTGAGCGGCGCGGTGACGATGCAGGTCGATCTGACGTTCCCCACTGAGGTGTCCGATGCGGCCATCACCCAACTCGACGCGGTGTGGCGGGCACAGGCCGCGAAGCTGGTCGGGATGCAGTCGGTCGGCGGCGGCGCGGCCTGACATCGCCGCCCGGACCCCGGCGATGCCTGCCCTATCGATGACCTGCCGACCGCGACGCCGTCGTGGCTACCAATTCCCGGAGGCCAAGAGCGGATCGGCGTGAACAACGATGGCGTCGATCATCGCATCGATCTTGTCGAACGAGTGCTTGACCGCGATCCCCGGGATGATCGGGTCCGAAGCGACGCTGAGCAGTACCGAGTACGTGCCATTCGACCAGCTGGCCGTCGACACACCCAGGTCCGTGTTGATGATCTTCGTGCCGCCACCGTCGGGGCCGAACGCGACCTTCGAGTCGCCCGGTAGCAGGTTCACGTCCGCGTTGCCGTCCGCTTCGGCGCGGGCCGCTTCAACGCTGGTGTGCAAGCTGACATCGAACACCACCTCCCCCTGGTCGTTTCCGCACCCGTAGACGGCGAGGACGTCCTTGTATGCGAGGTCAGCGGGGTTGAGGTCTGCGGTGTGGAGCGCGCCGCTGAACCCCGCTGCAGACAGCAGCGAAGGGTCCAGGAGTGCGCAGGCGTCGTGCGCGGGCACTGTCTGGGCTACCGGGTCGACGGACGGCGCCGGTTCAGTCGGCGGCGTGGTCGTGACTGCCGGGGCGGCCGACTCGGTCGAGCTGCACGCGGACAGCAGTGCGACGCAGGCACAGACAGCAGCGACGGCGGGTCGGCTCCGGGGACGGGGACGCATGTGGCGCACCCTAGCCGGATGCGCGGCCAGGGACTGTGAACTGCACCGATATGTGATCCAGTCCCCACATATGCCATCTCAGCTGCCGCGTGCAACAGTCGAACTGAACCAGGATGCGTCCACCATCCCCGCGAGTCAGTTTCGGTTCAGCCCATGCCGCCGAGTATCGAGTGCGAACTTGAAGTGACTCTCCGCCTCGTCGATCACCCTCGTCGGCGTCGCAGGGTCGAACACCCGCAGGAGCGAGAACCGGAAGCCGGTCGGGTCGATTCTGCGCAGCTCGACGTTGCCCCCGTGGCCATTGGTCGCGTACGCGTTCCAGCGCTGACGGATGCTCTCGGCCCCATCGGCCTTGCCGACGTACTGGCGGCCGTCGGTGGTGTCGGTGATCAGGTAGACGCCCACCACCGATGCCAGCGCGGTGCGCCACGAGACATAGCGGTGCTCGCGCATCACTGCTTGGAGCTGCACATGGTCCAGGACGAGCCGGTCGAAGCCGGGGAACGGGACCGGCTGTGAGTCGGCAATCTCCTTAACCGGATAGCCGGCGGCAGTGGGACCGTTGAGTCGCCAGGTGCGCGGCGACCTCCAGCCGATTACAAGCCGAGACCTGAGGTCCTCCAAGTGATCCGTGACGACCAGGTCGAACGTGCGCCGCAGTCCATCGTTCGAGATTTCGCCGCGGTTCTCCACAACTGCCCAGAGGCGGGCCTGGTCTCCGCCCTCAGGGACGAAGATGATCCAGAACCGGGGCGGGACGGCGGGAAAGATCCGCGGTGCCGTGGACTGCCGGCTCGTGTACTGCAGGATCTCAGCGTCGGTGGAGTCGGCGTGGATGCCCTGCATGCCTGTGTCCTCATGCTCGCGCACGTAGGCGTGCCGGATCACCTGGGCTTCTCCAGGGTCGATGCCAGCGCTGTGCATGATCGGTTCGAGCGTGAGTGTCATCGGCGGCCCTTCTTCAAAGTCTGTGCGGTGCAGCAGGTCGTCGCCGTCATTTTCGCAGGCGAGACTCGGGGGCTCCCCGCGGCTGCTCCTGGCCCACGATCCCGGACATCGTCCCTTTGTCCGGCAACGATGGCCCAACGATCATCAAGCGCTGACACCGCGGAGTTCTCCGGGATTCGCGAACGATGGACATTGAAATCGTCGCGCTACACGCAGCCCTTCTGGGTACCACTCCACTGCTGACCGACAGCAATGGAACGACTTCGCATGGTGCACAACCACTCCCCAGCCCCGGCCGCCGTCGACAGAATGCCCAGGCGACCGGACGCCCCACCGCCATCCGGCTCTGCCAGAAGCCCAGGGAGGCGCGCTTCGCGATCGCCACCACCGCCAGGGATACACCAACCTCGACCAACAGCGGACCGCGCATGCGCAGCTCAGCGAGAACGACCTGGATCCGCGCCGAGCTTCGGGACTGGCTGGCCGAGGCCGCGTGGGCGCTCGACAACCCCGCGCTCGACTAGCCAGGCCCTACGCCCACAGACACAGACACAGACACAGGACGGAAGATCGGGAAGAACCCCCTGAACCGGCTTGTTGGTTCGGGGGGTTCTTCTCTGTCATAGGTGGTGCGCCCGGCGATGCCTGCGAGTTCAGCTGGCGGGCCGAGGTCGCTGCTCCGCGGCTACTTAGGAGCCGAAGAAGGTGCCGCCGGCTGATCCTGTGCCAGGTGTCGGGGTCGTGTCGTCGTCAAGGGTCCACGCGGCGCAACCCTTGGTCTCGAAGGATCCTCCCCTGTCCAAGTCCGTGATCTGGATCGTGGACTTCCGGGTGGTGGTGGCCCACTGCCCGGTGTTCGTCGTCCCGGGCACAACCTTGCGGTAGGTGCACGGCGCTTCGTTGCTGGCGGCGCCGATGGTGGCGTAGGTGCCGGTCTTGATGGCGGCGCCGATCACGTACTCACCATCGGTGGTGATCGTGGCGGCCGCCGGCGTGTATGTCCAGGTGCCACAGGCAGGGTTGGTTTGGAACGAGGTGTAGATCTGCCCGGAGGGGTCCCTCATGGTCTCGGCCGTCCGGTAGACGGGCACGGTGAATGGCCCGATGAGGGGTTCAGAACCGCCGACGAGCGGGCGACCGCTTCGGACGACCTGGGGCATCGTGTTCGGGCGGTTCTCGAAGAGAAGCCAGTTGCAGTTGTACGTCGGGTCGGTCGAGCCCGAGGCCTCGTAGACCCCTTCTCCGAGGTAGTGCCTCAACGAGTCGGGCTCGGCGGCGATCCGGGAACTGAGGGGGTCAGTCCCGTTGCCGACCCCCCGCCCTGGCCGACAACCTGATCAGGAGCTGATCGGCGAACTGCAGCCCTCCCTGTATCGCGCTCGGAGCGAGGCCGATACCTGATATGTAGATGGTGCTGCGGAGCATCAGCTTCGCCACCTGCCGGTGTGGACTCGGGTGGGCACCGGAAGTTGCAACTAGGAGGAGTTGGGTTGAACGGCATTTGGTCGCGCCTGCGGTCACTGAGCGGGGCGGAGGTGGTGGCGATCGTTCTGGTGCCGCTCGTCCTGATCATTCTGGTCGTGGCTCTTGTGAACAGGTTCAAGCCGGAATCGACTCCACCCGAGTCAGAGGCGTACAGCACCTATCTGGCGCTGTCTCGCGAGGCAGGCCTCAGCGAGGCCGTTGCGCGGGAGAAGTTCGACCAAGAGTGGATCGATCGTTGGGGCCTAAACCCGCAGTGTGGACTCAGGACCGACAATGACCTCGTCAACCTTGCGGAAGGGCGTGGACCGGTCTGGTCCCCGGATGAGGTGAACATCGTGATCGCCACGCTCGTCACGTACGCGACGTTCTGCGATGTGAGTCGCGACCTGGAGTTTGTTGCGTCCTACCGCGCGGACGACGGTTCAACCTTCGGCCGCGATTTCGTGAGCCGGGTCTGCCAGCAGCCGACATGGCGGCAGCATTGCTCGGAAGCGCTTGCTGGCAGATGACACAGGCGGCGCCATGCATGCCGCGGCAAACGGGACCCGACTAGAGCGTGTCTCCTAAATAGGAGCGCCGCGATCAACGACACTGGGCGTCGTGTCACGTACCGAGTACCTGTCCGACGCCCAGTGGGCGTTGATCGAACCGATGCTGCCCTCGTCCGACGGACACAAGGGGCGTCCGTTCCGGAACAACCGCAAGGTCGTCGAAGGAATCGTGTACCGGTATCGAGCAGGTGTGCCGTGGCGTGACCTGCCTACCGAATTCGGTCCGTGGCAGACGATCTGGAAACGCCACCGCCGGTACGCCGGCGACGGCACCTGGGACGAAATCCTCGCGACACTGCTGGCACATGCCGACTCTGCCGGTGACATCAACTGGACCGTGTCCGTGGACTCGACGATCTGCCGCGCCCACCAGCACGGCACGAACCTGAGTCGGAACACAGGGGGATCTGTCGAATTACAAGAACCTGCTCACCGAACCCGATGACCACGCACTCGGCCGCTCCCGCGGCGGCCTGGGGACGAAGATTCACCAGCTGTCCGACGGGAACGGTCGACCACTGGTTGTGCTCGTAGGGCCAGGTCAGGCGGCCGACTCGCCCATGTTCACGTACCTGATAGACGCCTTGTCGGTCCCTCGGCTCGGCCCGGGTCGGCCACGAACACGTCCCGATGCGGTGCTCGGCGACAAGGCTTACTCGTCGAAATCCAACCGGGCACTGCTGCGATCACGCGGGATCGAGGCGGTGATCGCGGAACCGGACGACCAGAAACGCAATCGTCTCCGGAGAGGCAGTCGTGGTGGTCGTCCGGTCCGCTTCGATGCCGAGAAATACAAGGGCCGCAATGTCGTCGAGCGGTCTTTCGCTGCAGTCAAGCAGTGGCGAGGGTTGGCCACTCGTTACGACAAACTCGCTCTCACCTATCGGGCCGGGGTGCTCTTATCAGCGGTCTGCGCCTGGCTCAAGCGTCTCGCCGATTAGGAGACACGCTCTAGCCGCGGCCGTCACCGACACCCACCGCGAAGCATGCGCCGAAGCCGCACACGAGGCACAAGCCCTTCGCGACGAACTCACGTCAGATCCGTTGGTGTCCAAGGTTATCGGAGAACTCGGCACCGAAGCCACGACCGCGCCCCGGCCACCGGTCGAACCCGCACACGAGGACGAGGACTACTACCGAGGCGGGTTTCTGCACAGGGCCTGACCGACACACCCAGGCCTGGCCCGCGCCCCGACCTGCGTCAACCTGGGTGCCCCCGCTCGGATTCATTCCCTGCTGGCATCAACGATGTCGTCCAGCAGTACCTCGCGAACGGGGACCGCAGAGTCGCGTCCGCCACTCGAATGACAATCGGTGAATGCGACCGGAAGGTCTGGTTGAATGTCCCTTCTATGTTTTTTGCCCCAACTGGAAGGAAGCTCCACATGAAGCGGATCGGCACCCTCCTCGCCGCCGGCGCGATCGCCTCCGCCGGCCTCCTGCTCCCCGCCACCGCATCCGCCGAGACGTACTGGTGCAAGGCAGACAGCTGCTACACCGACGGCACGCCGAAGGCGGACGGGCTGAATTACTGGCAGGCCAAGGAGAAGGCCGAGGCCGAGGAAGCCGCCGACCCGACCCCGACGGCCTTCGACAACCTGGCGACCATCGCAGGCTGGTTCACCGGTTCCGCCGGCGGCGATGAGGAGACCACTCCCGCTCCCTGATGAGAGGCCCCGGCTTCGAGGTGGCGGCCTCCGCAGCTGTGGGTAGAGCCGATCAGAAGTCCACGAAAGCCCCCAGTCTCGTTGAGGCTGGGGGCTTTCGCATGTCTGGCTTGAAGATGCCCCCCTGTGGCGTCACCCTCCGCTACACCAAGCGCCTGGTTGGTTTGGTACTCGCGAGTCACATGGGGCGGAAGTTATGTTCGCTGGCGCGTCGCTCTCACTCCCGGGAGGCGACGCAGGCCCGTCGGCCTCCTCTGCCGGCGGGCCACCCCTTCAACTTGGGAGGCTCGAATGCGACTTCCGCTGTGGATCGGCGGCCCGATCGTGATCGGGCTCGCCGCTGCCGACGCCGCCATCGAACTGCAGGCCCGCACCATCGGGGTACTCACCCGAGCCACGATCAGGGCAATGGATGACGACGTCACTGTTGGTGGCGCTCTGATGCCCACCGGTCCCGCTGCGGCTGAGCTCCGGAGCACGGTGGCCGGTAGGTAACGGCGCCGCACTCGCGGCAGTCGTGCGTCCCGATGCCCGTCGATCCCTCGAGAGGCGATGCTGATGAAGCGAGAATCGAACCCACCCACACCGTTCTCGGGGCATTGGCTATCTACTTGTCGGTGCCGGCGCCCTCAACGCCTTGACCCAGTGCCCCCGGTCGGACTCGAACCGACACTTGGCGGATTTTAAGTCCGCTGCCTCTGCCAATTGGGCTACGGGGGCTTTCCTCCCGACGGTCGTCGGAAACGACTCTAGTGGCCGTCAGAGGATCGACAGGGCGATCCCGTCGAGGATGTCGTGTTCGCTGACGATCAGCTCGGTGATGCCTGCGCGCCGGGCCAGCTCCACTCCGAGGACGTCGGCCACGATGGCGCCGCCACCGATGACGTCGACCCGACCCGGGTGGATGACGGTGATCTCGGCGCGCTGGTCATGCGTCATGTTCAGCAGTGAGTCGTTGACCTCGTGCAGCCGCTCCAACGACATCCGCGACAGGTGCACCTGCTCGGCGTCGTACTCGGGTAGTTCGAGGGACACCGCGGCGAGGGTGGTCATGGTGCCCGCCACCCCGACCCAGGTGTGCGCCTGTTCGACGGGCACGCGGTCGAACGCCTCACCGAGCTTCTCCGCGGCGACGGCGCGCGCGGCCTCGACCTGGTCGGCGGTCGGCGGGTCGTCGTGCAGGCAGCGTTCGGTGAGCCGGACACAGCCGATGTTCGTCGAGTACGCCGCGCGGACGCCTGCCGCGTCGCCGAGGACGAGTTCCGTGGATCCGCCACCGAGATCGACGACCACGAAAGGCCCTGCCGTGGAATCGAGTTCGCCGACGGCGCCGGCGAAGGACAGCCGGGCCTCCTCGTCGCCGGTGATGACCTCGGCTTCGGCACCGGGGATCACCGCACCGAGGATCTCGCGGGTCATCGCGAAGAAGTCCTCACGGTTGGCGGCGTCGCGGGTGGCGGACGTCGCGACCATGCGGAGCTTCGTTGCGCCGGTCTCGCGGATCATCCCCGCGTACTCCTCGAGCGCGACCCGGGTGCGTTCGATGGCTTCGGGCGCGAACCGCCCGTTGGCGTCGACTCCCTGCCCGAGGCGGTTGACCCGCATCTCCCGCACGACGTCGGTGAGCGCACCGTTCTCGGCGTCGGCGACGAGCAGTCGGATCGAGTTGGTGCCGCAGTCGATGGCAGCGACGCGCGTCATTCGGTGTCCCCGGCCGCCTCGGGCGCGACGTACGCGGGCCAGTCGGCGGGGATCGCCGTGCCGCGCAGGCCGTGGTCGGCCGCGAGGGCGATGGACTCGTCGCCGAGCAGGTTGACACCCGGACCCTTCGCCAGTGAGTGGGCCATCAGGACGTGCAGGCACTTGACACGGTCCGGCATCCCTCCGCCGGTGAAATCCGTTCCGAGGGA
This sequence comes from Rhodococcus sp. Q, assembly GCF_005503035.1. Lineage (NCBI taxonomy): Bacteria > Bacillati > Actinomycetota > Actinomycetes > Mycobacteriales > Nocardiaceae > Rhodococcus > Rhodococcus sp. Q. Next base: position 28,208 of record NZ_SCOY01000007.1, on the reverse strand, counting down.
CTCGATCTCGTTGCGTTCGGCGAGGTACGACTCGTGCGCGCTGCGGTAGTTCGCGGCGAGTTCCGGGTCGCGGGTGAGACGTTCGGTCATCTCCCGCATCACACCCGCCGACTCCTGCCTGCTGGCCTCGGCGGTCAGCCGCGGGTCCGTCAGGTAGTACAGCGTCGGGAACGGGGTGCCGTCGGGCAGTCGCGGTGCCGTCTTGACGACGCCGGGGGTGCCGTCCGGTGCGCGGTACGCGATCGCGAGGACACCGCGCGGTTCGCGACCCAACTGAGCTGCCACCGCGTCCAGGTCGGCCTGTGGAATCTCGTGCTCGCTCACCGGGGGGTTCCTCCTTGATCGTCCGGAATGGTCATCGTCCCCGCGTCGTCCGGTGCGGGCGGAACCGTCGGTGCGAGCGCAGGCGCCTCGGTGGGCGTCGGCTGCGGCTCGGCGATCGGTCGCCACAGGTCGGTGTACCAGGGGTCGTTGTCGTGCTTGGGTTTGGTCAGGTCCTCGACCGGCGGCGCAGTCGCCCCCGGGAGCTGGACCTGGTACGGGGTCTCCCCCGGCATCACGTACTGCAGGCGTTCACGCGCCTGCGCCCGCACATGGGCCGGATCGTCCGCCTGCTCGTTCTCGCGGGTCAGCCGCGCGACGTCCTCTTCGAGTTGTGCGCGCTGCTCGGCCACCTGCTCTGCTTCGTTGCGCTGGCTGAGATAGGTGCGCAGCGGCATCGCCAGAGTGAGGACCACCGCGCACAGCACCATCGCGAGTACGACGGCACGAGCGGTGGACAACCCGAGGATGGTGCGTTCGGGTCCCGCCTGGGCTCCGCCGCGGCGATTCGCCCGGGCACCGACGGGCTTTTCCGTCGGCGACGGTGCCGTGTCGGAGGCGCCCTCGGCCTTGTTGCCGGGCGAGGCAGGTCCCGCCGGTCGGGTCCGCGTCGATCGACGCGGACCCGACCCGTCACGGGCGCGACGGGGGTCGCGGCCGACCGGGCTCCCGCTCGGTCGGGACCTGCCGCGCTGGCTCATGATCTGCTACGACCGGTCAGGCGCCGAACCGCGGGAAGGCGATCTCGCCTGCGTAGCGGGCGGCGTCACCGAGCGACTCCTCGATGCGCAGCAGCTGGTTGTACTTCGCGACACGCTCGGACCGGGCCGGGGCGCCGGTCTTGATCTGGCCGCTGCCGACGGCGACGGCGAGGTCGGCGATGGTGGTGTCCTCGGTCTCGCCCGAGCGGTGGCTCATCATCGTCTTGTAGCCGTTGCGGTGCGCCAGGTCGACGGCGTCGAGGGTCTCGGTCAGCGTGCCGATCTGGTTCACCTTCACCAGCAGCGCGTTCGCGGCACCCTTGACGATGCCGTCCTCGAGACGCTCCGGGTTGGTGACGAACAGGTCGTCACCGACGAGCTGGACCTTGTCGCCGATCGCCTCGGTCAGCGCGACCCAGCCGTCCCAGTCGTTCTCGTCGAGCGGGTCCTCGATGGACACGAGCGGGTACGCGCCGACGAGCTCGGCGTAGAACGCCGACATCTGCTCGGCGGACCGGGTCTCACGCTCGAACGCGTAGCCGGTGCCTGCCGTGTAGAACTCGGTGGCCGCGACGTCGAGAGCCAGCGCGACGTCCTGGCCCGGCTTGAGGCCCACCTTCTCGATGGCCTCGAGGATGAGGTCGAGCGCGACCTTCGTGCCCGCGAGGTCGGGAGCGAAGCCACCCTCGTCGCCGAGACCGGTCGACAGGCCCTTGGCCTTGAGGACCGACTTGAGGGAGTGGTAGACCTCGGCGCCCCAGCGCAGGGACTCCTTGAACGTCGGCGCACCGAGCGGCGCGATCATGAACTCCTGGACGTCGACGCCGCTGTCCGCGTGCGCTCCGCCGTTGATGATGTTCATCATCGGGACCGGCAGGATGTGCGCGTTCGGGCCGCCGACGTAGCGGAACAGGTCGAGTCCGGACGACTCGGCTGCCGCCTTCGCGACCGCGAGGGACGCACCGAGCAGGGCGTTCGCGCCGAGACGGGACTTGTCGGGGGTGCCGTCCTCGTCGAGGAGAGCCTGGTCGACGGTGCGCTGCTCGGCGGCGTCGAGCCCGATGATCGCGGGGGCGATGTCTCCGAGAACGGCCTCGACGGCCTTCTGGACACCCTTGCCCAGGTAACGCTCGTCGCCGTCACGCAGCTCCACGGCCTCGTGCTCGCCGGTCGACGCGCCCGACGGCACCGCGGCCCGTGCGAAGGTGCCGTCGTCCAGCAGCACCTCGACCTCGACCGTCGGATTTCCTCGGGAGTCGAGGATCTCGCGGGCTCCGACCTGCTCAATGATGGCCACGGATGGTTCTCCTTATCGGCGGCTGTACTGGTTCTGGGCGACGCCACCCGACGCGGTCACGTCGAGCGTTGGCATTTCGCAACATAGTGCCAGGTCCGAGGGTAACCAACCCAACCGGCTGTGACGCCGCCGCACACGCCGGGCAGGGAAGTCAGGGCACGCTCCGCACGGCATAGGTGTTGGCCCGGTCGCGGACGTCGACGAGGTACTCCCCGGACAGGTTGTAGGCCATCAGCGCCTGCCGCCACCCGGCCTCGGCGGTGAGGTCGCCGCCGCGGGCGCACAGGTAGCGCGCCGCGGTCAGGGCGGCGTCGTCGATGCTGTCGGCGTCGACGACACCGTCACCGTTGGCGTCGACGCCCCACCTGCGCCAGGTTTCGGGAATGAACTGCAGCGGCCCCATCGCTCGGTCGTGGACGGCGTCACCGTCGAGGACGCCGCCGTCGGTGTCCGGGATCTCGGCGACTCCGGGTCCGCCGTCGAGTGGGATGCCCCGGATCGGCGGGGAGACGGTGCCGTCGGCGGCGAGGGACGACCCGCGGTGGGTGCCGTGCCTGCTCTCGACGCCTGCGATGCCCGCGATGGTCGTCCAGGTGATTCCGCAGTCGGGCCGGGACTGCGCCATCACCGCGGCCGCATAGCCGTACGCCTCGAGCGCGGTGGTCGAGACGCGGGTCTGGTCGGACACCGTGGCCGCCCACCCGGAGAGCTGGTCCGCGGTGCGGCCCGGTGCGTCGACGTCGATCGGCGGCACGGCGATCCCCGGGAGCGGTGGCACCGCCTGCGGTATCGGCGTCTCGGGCTCCCCTGCGCAGGCGCCGACGGTTGTCACGAGCGCCGCGGCGGCTGCCGCGGCGCACAGTGCTCGTCGTCTTGTCACGTATCGATCATGCCTGCGGTCGCCGACTGCCCGGCGCAAGCGCTACTGCCAGTGGGTCCGCCAGTCGTCCGCGGAGAGCCGGACCGCACCGTCCGCGGCGGCGGATTTCTCCGCGGAGCGCACCCGCTCGGCGAACGCGAGTACTGCCGATCGGAGTCGCACCTCTGCGTTGTCCCCGACCTGGACGACGGTCAGGTCGGTCGGGATCAGGTCGTCCGGCAGACCCGCCTTGCGGGCGCGACCGATCACCTTCTCCGCGAATGCCAGCGACGGGAGTGACGTCGCGATCCCGTCGAGGCACGACGCGCGCTGCTTCTCGGTCTCCTTGCGCGCCTCCCACGCCCGCTCCTGCTCGGCGATGTCGATCGGCCCACGGACGTCGTCGGCGAGGTGCGGACTGCGATGCGCGAGCTTCGCGACCAGCTCCGCTGCGACGTCGTCGACGGTGAACTCGCCCGACGACTCGGCGATGCGGGAGTGGAACAGGACCTGCAGCAACAGGTCTCCGAGTTCCTCGCGGATCTCGGCAGGGTCGCCGACTGCGACGGCGTCGAGCAGTTCGTAGGTCTCCTCGACGAGGTACGAGGTCAGGGACTCGTGCGTCTGAGTGACCTCCCACCCGCCATAGGACCACAGCCGGTCCATGACCTCGGCAGCTTCGACGAGCCCGTCCCCGAGTGTCCGATCCCGCGACGATGGATCGCCGGCGGTCACGCGGGCGCTCCGACAGGCACCGACACGTCGACTGCCCCCGCCGCCTTACCGTCCATCGCGAGCAGGAAGTCGGCGATGTACTGCAACAGTTGCACGTCGCGCACCCGGTCCGAGCCGACGCCGCCCGTCCGGGGCAGCGGCATCTGAATCATCCCCGTGGTGGCCCGGTACTGCGCTGCCGAGTACATCCGCTTGAGCCGCAACTGTTTCGAGTCGGGGAGCTGCATCGGCGCGATCTTGAGCTGGGTGCCGGTGACGGCAACCTCCTCGAGTCCGTACTCACGGCAGAGGAGACGCAGCTTCGCGACGGACACCAGCCTGCCGACCTCCTCGGGCAGCGGACCGTAGCGGTCGACGAGTTCGTCGACGACCGCGGTGATCTCGTCGTCGCCCCCTGCGGCGGCGAGCTTGCGGTATGCCTCGAGCCGGAGCCGATCGCTGGTGACGTAGTCGGGCGGGATGTGCGCGTCGACGGGAAGGTCGATGCGCACCTCCTTCGGTGCCTCGTCTGTGGTGATCGGTCTACCGTCCGCAACGGCGCGGTACGCCTCGACGGCCTCGCCGACGAGGCGCACGTACAGGTCGAATCCGACGCCCGCGACGTGCCCCGACTGTTCTGCTCCCAACACGTTGCCGGCGCCGCGGATCTCGAGATCCTTCATCGCGACAGCCATGCCCGCACCGAGATCGGAGTTCTGCGAGATGGTCGCGAGCCGGTCGTAGGCCGTTTCGGTGAGCGGCTTCTCGGGCGGGTACAGGAAGTACGCGTACCCGCGTTCGCGGCTGCGTCCGACGCGGCCGCGGAGCTGGTGCAACTGCGAGAGGCCGAGAGAGTCGGCCCGCTCCACGAGGAGGGTGTTCGCGTTGGAGATGTCGAGTCCGGTCTCGATGATCGTGGTGCACACGAGCACGTCGAATTCACGTTCCCAGAACCCTTGGACCGTCTTCTCGAGGGTTTCCTCGTTCATCTGGCCGTGTGCGACGACGACGCGTGCCTCGGGCACGAGTTCGCGAATTCTTTTGGCGGCCTTGTCGATCGAACTGACCCGATTGTGGACGTAGAAGACCTGACCGTCGCGCAGCAGTTCACGGCGGATGGCGGCGGCAACCTGCTTGTCTGCGTACGCACCGACGTAGGTCAGCACCGGGTGCCGCTCCTCGGGAGGGGTGAGGATCGTCGACATCTCCCGGATTCCCGCCATGCTCATCTCCAGGGTGCGGGGAATCGGCGTGGCGGACATCGTGAGCACGTCGACGTGGGTGCGCAGCGCCTTGATGTGCTCCTTGTGTTCGACGCCGAAACGCTGCTCCTCGTCGACGATCACCAGTCCGAGGTCCTTCCAGCGAACCCCGGTCTGCAGCAGTCGGTGAGTACCGACGACGACGTCGACCTCACCGTCCGCGAGCTGCGCGATGATCTCCTTCGACTCGCCGGGGTCCGTGAATCGAGACAGGCCGCGGACCTTGACCGGGAAGCTCGCCATACGTTCGGAGAAGGTCTGCAGATGCTGTTGCGCCAGCAGGGTGGTCGGGACGAGGACCGCGACCTGCTTGCCGTCCTGGACGGCCTTGAACGCAGCGCGCACCGCGACCTCGGTCTTGCCGTATCCGACGTCACCGATGACGACACGATCCATCGGCACCGCCTTCTCCATGTCGGCCTTGACCTCGTCGATCACGGTGAGCTGGTCCTGGGTCTCGGTGAACGCGAAGGCGTCCTCCATCTCCTTCTGCCACGGGGTGTCGGGGCCGAAGGCGTGCCCGGGCGCGGCCTGCCGCGCCGCGTACAGCTGGACGAGCTCGCCCGCGATCTCACGAACAGCTTTGCGCGCCTTGCGTTTCGTGTTCTGCCAGTCCGAGCCGCCGAGCTTGCTCAGCGCAGGGAGCTCACCACCCACGTAGCGGGACAGTTGGTCGAGCGATTCCATCGGCACGAACAGCCGGTCCCCGGGGTGTCCACGCTTGCTCGCCGCGTACTCGATGACGAGGTACTCGCGCCGGGCCCCGCCCACGGTGCGTTCGACCATCTCCACGAACCGCCCGATGCCGTGCTGGTCGTGCACCACCATGTCGCCCGCGGTCAGCGCCAGCGGATCGACCTGGTTGCGGCGCTTCGGCGGCAACCGCCTGCCGTCGCCCGCGGCTGCGACACGGTTGCCCGTCAGGTCCGCTTCGGACACCAGCACCAATCCGGCATCGGGGCGCTCGGCCGGCAGGACCAGACCGTTCTGCAGCGAACCGCAGAGCACCGACACCTGACCGCGGGCGGGTTCGGCACCCGGCGCGAGGAGCACGGTCGGCACCTCGGCGTCCCGCAGCCGCTCGAGTGCGCGCTGCGCGGTGCCCGATCCCGCGACCACGATCGCGGCGCGTCCACCTGTGGTGACGTGCGCGCGCAACATGACGAACAGTTCGGCGAGCAGTTCGTCGGATCCGCGCACCTCGGGCGCGGGATGGACGTCGAGGACCAGTTCGTCGTCGCTGCCCGACGCGAGCGGGCTGACGGTCCACCACGATCGGCCGTTGGCCTCGGCGCTTTCACGGACCTGCCGCAGTGACCGGTACGCGGACGCGGCCAGGTCGATCCCGGTCATCCCGGAGGTGTCGAGGGTGGAGGTGTCGAGCGGCGCCTCCGCACCGATCGACGCCGCCGTCCACGACGCCTCGAGGAACTCCTGGCCGGTGCGGACGAGATCGGTTGCGCGGGTGCGGATCTTCTCCGGATCACACAGCAGGACGTGCGCGCCTTCGGGTAGCACGTCGCTGAGCAGCACCAGCTCGCCGTGCTGCAGGACTGGGAGCAGCGCCTCCATACCGTCGACGGGGATACCCGCGGACAGCTTGTCGAGCATCTCGACGAGTGCCGCATCGGCCTGGTTGTCGCGAGCGAGGACGGCCGCACGGTCGCGCACCGTCTCGGTGAGCAGCACTTCACGACACGGCGGTGCGACGAGGGTCGCCACCGTCAGCTCGGGGATGGACCTCTGGTCGGCGACCGAGAACGGACGCAGTTCCGTCACTTCGTCGCCCCAGAATTCCACGCGCACAGGATGATCGGCGGTGGGCGAGAAGATGTCGAGGATGCCGCCGCGGACCGCGAACTCGCCACGTTTGCCGACCATGTCGACGCGGGTGTACGCCATCTCGACGAGGCGGGTGATCAGGGCCTCGAAGGGAACCTCGCTGCCCTCCCGCAGTGTCACCGGCTCGATGTCACCGAGGCCGGGCGCCATCGGCTGCACGAGCGACCGCACGGTGGTGACCACGATCTGGAGTGGCGGACCGTAGTCGGCGTCGTCGGGGTGCGCGAGACGGCGCAGCACTTCGAGGCGGCGTCCGACCGTGTCGGCGCCGGGCGAGAGCCGCTCGTGCGGAAGCGTCTCCCATGACGGGAACTGCGCGACCCGCTCACCCAGGATCTCCTGGAGTTCCGCTGTCAGGTCGTCCGCTTCCCGACCGGTCGCGGTGACGAGCAGCAGTTGACTGTGCTGCGCGATCGCCGTCGCGAGGAACGGGCGGGCAGGGTTGGGCGCGACGATCGACAACGACGCGGCGCCGATCGCCTGGCGCACCGGTTCGAAGGCTGGATGCGCGAGCGCGACGCCCGCCACCCCCGCCAGCGGGAGTGTCACCGTCCCTGCTTCGGGGTTTGCTGAGGGCACCGTCGATGGCATGTGGATGGACCGTCCCTGGATCGCCGAACGCGTACGGCCGCCCTGTTCGACGACCACCGACAAGTCTAGGACGGGGCCGCGACAGTGCCGTGCGTCACCTCATTGGTAGTGCGCTTGCAGCGCCCGTCCCATCGACGTCGACATCTGCGGCAGCCGCATCAGCGCCCGCCGTTCGAGAATCTGCCGATCCGTCGGCTTGGCGAGCGCGTCGCGCCAGAACTGTGGCTGGGTGTCCTTCGGTTCGCGGTAGCTCGGCAGCATCTGCTCGGGATGTGGGCCCAGCGGGAGGATCGATGCCGCGCCGGTCCCAGGTGTCGTGGTCACAATGTGTCGACAAAGCACAGCAAGCCGTCGCGGGTGCGACATCTGGTGTTCACTCCCCCAGCTGCGGGTCGGCCTCGAGGTTCGTCAGTCCGTTCCAGCACAGGTTCACCAGGTGAGCGGCCACGACCTCCTTGGACGGGGTGCGCTCGTCCAGCCACCAGGTGGCCGTGGTGGCGACCATTCCGACAAGAGCCTGCGCGTAGAGCGTCGCCAGGCCGGCGTCGAACCCTCGCCGGGAGAAGTCGCCCGCGAGGATGTGTCCGACCTGGGAGACCGCCTCGTTGAGCAGACTCGAGTAGGTTCCCTCCTCCGCCGTCACCGGCGAGTCGCGGACCAGGATGCGGAAGCCCTCGGTGCGTTCCTCGACATAGGTGAGCAGTGCCAGTGCGGCGCGCTCGACGCGGACCCGCGACCTGTTCTGCCGGAGGGAGTTGGTCACCATCTCGAGGAGTACCGACATCTCACGGTCCACGACGACCGCGTAGAGGCCCTCCTTGCCGCCGAAGTGCTCGTAGACGACTGGCTTGGAGACGTTCGCCCGCGCCGAGATCTCCTCGACCGACGCCGCGTCGTAGCCGCGCTCGGCGAACACGCTGCGACCGATCTCGATGAGCTGCTCGCGGCGCTGCGTTCCGGTCATCCGGGTCCGGACCGGTTTGTCGGGCGAAGCCTGCGGAGGGCGGGACATGCCGACCAGCGTATCGGCCCACCTCTCCGGCAGGCGCGAGGCGTCGACCCCGTTTCCGGCGAGGCGGTTGGCACCCGAGCGGGTAGTCGTGAGAGGATCGCGGGCGCACAGCGGACCACCGGAGCCGGGTTTCGATCCCTGGATGTCCTGCAAATCCGCAGGCAATCCGCCGTAGTGTAATGGCAGCACCTCTGATTTTGGTTCAGATAGTTCAGGTTCGAGTCCTGGCGGCGGAGCAAGCGGCAGATCACCATGTTCGATTCGAGGAGCTCCATGCCAACCGAGACCGCCGTGATCGTCCTCGCCGCCGGAGCGGGGACCCGGATGCGGTCCAAGACCCCCAAGGTGCTGCACACCCTCGCCGGCCGGTCGATGCTCGCCCATGCCCTGCATGCGGCCGCGGAACTCGACCCCACCCACCTCGTGGTCGTCGTCGGTCACGAACGGGAGGCCGTCGGTGCAGCCGCCTTGGAAGCTGCGTCCGGGCTGGATCGCGAGATCACCATCGCTGTCCAGGAGGAACAGAACGGGACCGGGCACGCCGTCGACTGCGGTCTGGGCGCGCTACCCACGGATTTCTCCGGGACCGTCGTCGTCACCTCCGCCGATGTCCCCCTACTCGACGGCCACACCCTGCACGGACTGCTCGACGAACACCGTGCCGAGCCCACGCAGGCAGGTGCGACCGTCCTGACGTTCGTGCCTGCGGACCCCAACGGGTACGGCCGCATCGTGCGCGACGCCGACGGCGAGGTGGCGGAGATCGTCGAACATGCCGACGCCACCCCCGACCAGGTCGCGATCACGGAGGTCAACTCCGGCGTGTACGCGTTCGATGCGCAGGTTCTTCGGAACGCCTTGTCGCAGCTCGATTCGAGCAACGCCCAGCGTGAGTTCTATCTCACCGACGTGGTCAAGCTGGCCCGGCAGTCGGGCCGGGACGTCTACGCCGCCCAGCTGTCCGACCCGGGCAAGGTTGCAGGCGCCAACGACCGCGTGCAGTTGTCCGCACTGGCGCGGGACCTGAACCGGCGGATCGTCGAGGCCCACATGCGTGCAGGCGTCACCGTCGTCGATCCGTCCTCGACATGGATCGACGTGGACGTGACGATCGGGCGCGACGCGACCATCCGGCCGGGCGTGCAGCTGCACGGCGCGACGTCGATCGGTGAGGACGCGGTCATCGGACCCGACACCACGCTCACCGACGTCACGGTCGGGGCGGGCGCTTCGGTGATCCGCACGCACGGCGACGACTCGGTGATCGGCGCAGGGGCCACGGTCGGTCCGTTCACGTACTTGCGGCCCGGAACGGTGCTCGGCGAATCCGGGAAGCTCGGCGCGTTCGTCGAGGTGAAGAATTCCGACATCGGAGATCACACGAAGGTGCCGCATCTCACGTACGTCGGGGACGCGAGCATCGGTTCGCACAGCAACATCGGGGCATCGAGCGTCTTCGTCAACTACGACGGCGTGAACAAGACCCGTACCGTGGTGGGGTCGCATGTGCGGACAGGGTCGGACACGATGTTCGTCGCCCCGGTCCACGTGGGCGACGGCGCGTACACGGGCGCAGGCACCGTCCTGCGTGAGGACGTTCCGCCGGGGGCGCTGGCCGTCTCCGGAGGGAAGCAGCGGAACATCGAAGGTTGGGTCGAGCGCAACAGGCCCGGAACGGCAGCCGCCGACGCGGCGGCATCAGCACAGCAGCACTACGAGAACTCAAGCAAGGACGGCGAAAAGCAGTGACCGCGAATTGGACCGACAACCAGAAGAACCTCATGCTCTTCTCCGGTCGCGCGCACCCGGAGCTGGCGGAGCAGGTCGCCAAGGAACTCGACATCCGGGTCACGCCGCAGACGGCGACCGACTTCGCGAACGGCGAGATCTTCGTCCGGTTCGAGGAGTCGGTGCGCGGCTCCGACGCGTTCGTCCTGCAGAGCCATCCGGCCCCGCTGAACACGTGGGTGATGGAGCAGTTGATCATGATCGACGCGCTCAAGCGGGGCTCCGCCAAGCGCATCACCGCGGTCCTGCCGTTCTACCCGTACGCCCGCCAGGACAAGAAGCACCGCGGGCGTGAGCCCATCTCCGCGCGTCTCATCGCGGACCTCCTCAAGACCGCAGGCGCGGACCGCATCATCACCGTCGACCTGCACACCGATCAGATCCAGGGCTTCTTCGACGGGCCGGTCGACCACATGCACGCCCTCGGTCAGCTCGCCGGTTACGTGCGGGAGAACTACGGCACCGAGAACATCTGCGTCGTCTCCCCCGACGCCGGCCGCGTCAAGGTCGCCGAGAAGTGGGCCGACGAACTCGACGGCGCACCGCTGGCGTTCGTGCACAAGACTCGCGACCCGCTGGTCCCGAACCAGGTGAAGTCGAACCGCGTCGTCGGTGACGTCAGCGGCAGGACCTGTGTCCTGATCGACGACATGATCGACACCGGCGGCACCATCGCGGGCGCCGTGAAGGTCCTCAAGGACTCCGGTGCGGGCGACGTCATCATCGCGACCACGCACGGCGTGTTCTCCGACCCGGCCGCCGAGCGCCTCGCGAACTGCGGCGCGAAGGAGGTCATCGCGACCAACACACTGCCGATCCCCGAGGAGAAGCGTTTCCCGACGCTGACCGTCTTGTCGATCGCGCCGCTGCTCGCGCGCACGATCAAGGAGGTCTTCGAGAACGGCTCGGTGACCTCTCTCTTCAACGGCAGCGCGTAGGCGCTTCGCGCCTGTGCGTGAGTTCGGTGACTCCAGCTGCCGAACTCACGCACAGGCGTAGAATTTCTGGGGTGTTCACCGGATTCCCCGTCACCGCGCTCGACTTCTACGAGGATCTCGAGTCGGACAACAGCAAGTCCTTCTGGACCGCCCACAAGCCTGTCTACGACGAGTCCGTGCGTGCACCGATGATCGCGCTCCTGGACGAACTGGAGCCGGAATTCGGTCCCGGTAAGGTCTTTCGCCCCCACCGCGACGTCCGCTTCTCGAAAGACAAGGCGCCCTACAAGACTCATCAGGGCGGATTCGTGGAAACGACCCCCGGCGCCGGTTTCTACGTCCAGGTGGACGCGCGTGGACTCTTCGTCGCGGGTGGCCACTACGCGCACTCCCCCGACCGCCTGGCGCGCTACCGCGCCGCCGTCGATGCCGAACTGCGCGGCAGCCAACTGGTGACCGTCGTCGCCGGCCTCGAGGCGGCCGGGTTCGACATCGGCGGCGAGCAACTCAAGACCGCTCCCCGCGGGTTCGGCACCGACCATCCGCGGATCGAACTTCTGCGCCACAAGTCGCTGACCGCTGGCCGGTTGTTCACTTCTCCCGACTGGATCGACAGTCCTCGCACACTGACCGAGGTGCGCGATGCGTGGGTGGCGATGCGCCCGCTCGTCGACTGGTTTTCCGACGTCCTCGGGTGATCGGAACCTCTTGCGCGGCAAGAGGTTGCTGCTCACACACCCAACCCAAAGGAAATCGAGCATGAGATTCGTCACGACCGAACCTGGAACTCCAGGAAAGTACGGAGCCGGTGTGTCGTGCCGGGAACGTCTGCCCTATTGTCATGCGTCGTGATTGACGCGCAGACTCTCGATGCTCCGGCCGACACCACGAACACGCAGACGGACCGGCCGACATCGCGACGAGCCTGGGTTCCCGGGGCGTGCGTCTGGTGCGGTGACGACAATGCAGTCGACATGTACCGCAACGAACCGCGGTGCGGCACCTGCCGCGAGAACGAAGAGGTCATCGAGGGCGCCCGCCGGTTCCTCGGCATGTACGGTCTCCGTCCGCTCGGCGGCACCCTCCAGTCCGATGACGAGGAAGAGCGCGAGTGGCGTGTCAATGCCCGCGACGCCCGGCAGACGCTGAACCAGATCAAGCTGGCGACCCCGCCCGATCCGGCTCTCGTGCGCAAGGCACTGCGGCCGCGCGCCGCGGCCGTTGTCGCCGAGTCCGCTTCCGCCGCTCCGCGTCCCGCTGCGACCACTGCCACCCGCACCAGCCGCAGCACCGCATCCGCGCCCGCCGCATCGCCGGTGCGCTCCGAGGCCGTCGATCTCGACGAGATCCAGTCGCGGGCACTGGCGTTGCTCGACCAGATGACTCAGGTCGACGCCCAGCTCGCGCAGGTGGCCGACCAGGCCGGCCTCGCAGCCCGCGCCCGCCGCAGTGACCTGGAGAAGCAGAAGGCGACGATCATGCGCACCCTGGGGGCGCTCGAGAAGGCCCGCCTCAGCGCCCAGCGGTAGCACCAGGTCGGCACAGCGGTAGCGCCGGATCGACGCAGCGGCGGCACCGGATCAACACAGCGGCGGCACCGGGTCTGGGGCACCATGGAGTGGTGACCATCGAGATCCGTGACGCCCGCGACGAGGACCTGCCCGGCATCCTCGAGATCCACAACGAGGCGGTCCGGAACACGACCGCCATCTGGGACGAGGAGACCGTCGACGTAGACGATCGCCGCGCCTGGCTCCACGACCGCCGCACCCAGGGTTTCCCGGTCCTCGTCGCGGTGGCCGGGGGCAGGGTCGCCGGGCATGCCTCGTACGGGGTGTGGCGGGCCAAGAGCGGCTACCGCCACACCGTCGAGAACTCCGTGTACGTGCACCCCGACCACCACGGTCGGGGTATCGCGACGGCGTTGATGACCGAGTTGATCTCCCGGGCCCGTGCGGGCCGCGTCCACGTCATGGTCGCGAGCATCGAGTCCGGCAACACTGTCTCCATTGCCCTGCACGAGCGCTTCGGCTTCCGAGTGGTCGGCGTCATGTCGGAGGTCGGCACCAAGTTCGGGCAGTGGCTGGACATGACGTACATGCAACTGACCCTCTGACCCGAACGGTCACCGACGGACGCGGCCGCGATCGAACTCCATCCCGCCCCACACGCCGGACTGCCCGGTCGAGACTGCGAAGTGGGTGCACTGCAGTCGGATCGGGCAACCGTTGCACACGTCGCGGGCGTGGGTGAAGTCGTCCGACGGGAACGGGAACCACCTTTCCGGGTTCGGATCGTCGCGGCACGCCGCGTCCCGCCAGCGGGTCGGGTCGTCCACGAAGGTCGACGTCGTCATGTCCGGTCTCCTCTCCGGGCCTGTGCTCAGATCGCGGCGAGCCGCCGCCAGATCCGATGCTGGGCCTTCTCGATGTGGTTGGGCACCTTCGGTTCCCACAGCAGGGCCATCCCCGCTTCCTGAGGTGTCCGGTCGGCCTTGCGCTGGTTGCACGGCCGGCAGCACGCGACGAGGTTGGCCCAGCTGTTCGTGCCGCCACGACTGCGGGGCACCACGTGGTCGATGGTGGTCGCGGCCTGGTCGGCGCAGTACGCACAACTGTGCCGGTCCCGCCGGGACACTCCCGCGTACGTGGCCCGACTGGTGTCGGTGACCGTCGCGGTGTGCGGCACGTAGACGTACTCGAACAGCCGGATCGTGACCGGCAGCGGGATCTCGAGGTGTTGCGCCCGAATCGGAACCCGCGGTTCGTGGTCCGCGACGGATTCGGCGGCGCCGATCGCCACGAGGGTGACGGCACGTTCCGCCGGGACCTCGCACAGCGCCTGGAAGGTCGCGTTGAGGACCAGCACGCGACTGCGCTGCCAGTTCCTGCTGTGGACGGTGACGGGTGGGGTGCGCATCGGATGCCTCGTTCTCGGGTGCGTGGTGGCGCCGAGAACCGTGCGGAACGAGGCGCGTCAGGTGGTGAGTGGGTGAATCGACCGGGAGCCGGCGTAGCGGTGCCGCCGAGTCGAGCTCGGCAGCAGCGTCATGTGCGCGAGCTGGAATCGCGCAGGTTCCTGGAGGGAAGCGGGCCGGCGCTTCGACCACGAGATGACGGTTGTCGGTTCCGGTGCTCGCATCGGAAGACTCCTCTCCTGGTTCGGGTGTGCGATCGGGACGCTCATGGTGACACCGACAGCCGGGGCGGTGCACCCGAATTACCGCGGGACTCGTGCCCGCCCCCGCTGCCGAGGGTGATGCCACTCGACGCACACGAGGCGAGCACGGCACCGGCGCGACGACGAACGTCACCGAAATCAACCGGTTCTGATCCGAAGGGGACAACACAAGCGCTACTAGCGAGTACGGTCCCACTGACCGAGATCAGCGACAATCGCGGCTCAAAAGTCCGGTACCGCACCGTAATTCAAGTAACCGTAACTTTCGTTCAACCCTTCCACGCTGGCCTTTCTCATATATTGATACGCATAGTTGTGAAGTCTTTCGCTTGTGGTACGAATATTCCTGTCGCTGAGACATGCGTCACCATCCCCCACGAAAACAGGAGACCTCACAATGGGTTCGACCGCAGATGATCTGAAGACCGCCGCAGACCTCCAGAAGGTCATCACGGCCGCGGGTGGCGTCATCGTCGGCGTCGGCGCCGCAGTCGGCCTCGGCCTCGCGCTGATGCCGTTCCTCGCTGCCTGATTCGGCGCGGTCTCGGACCGGCCCCGTCACCGACCCTCAGTCGGCGACGGGGCCGGTCCGGATTCCGGCGGTCTCGAGATCACGGCGACCTCACTCGCCGTGATCTCTCACCGCACCACGGCGTACCGGAAGTACAGGACCTTCCCGACGGTGCGGTTCTCGAGGAGATCGAGATCCACTCTGCGCTCGTCGCGCGCGAAGAACGGGATACCGCCGCCGACGAGCACCGGGAAGACCCGGATCTTGTACTCGTCGATCAGGCTCGCCGCGCCCGCGGCGAGGCCCGCGCCACCGATGGCGATCTCGCCGTCCCCCGGCTCGGCTCGCAGCCGCTCGATCTCCTCGACGAGGCCTCCGGGCAGCAGGCGGGCATTGCCCTGCACCTCCGTCAAGGTCGTGGAGAAGACCACTTTGGGAAGGGCGTTCCACAGCACGGTCCATTCCCGCTCGGCGGTGCTCAGTGTCGGATCCTGGTCGGCGGTCTCCCAGTACAGCATCGTCTCGTACAGGCGTCGCCCCATCAGGTGCACATCGACGTCGTGGATCTCGTCCATGGAGAGCTGGAAGACGTCGTCGTCGAAGCCCGGCCAGTCGAATCCGCCGTCCGGTCCGACGATGAAGCCGTCCAGCGACATGCTCATCGAATAGGTCACCTTGCGCATCGGATGCCCTCCCCTTTCGTGGTCACTCGCGTCCCGTCCGGTCGGCGAGGATGAGTGCGAACCGGTCCAGCGGATCCGTCCACACCCGGTCGCTGCCGAAACCCGCTGCGGCAAGCTCCTTGCAGATTCCTTCGACCCGGAACTTCGCGGAGATCTCCGTCCGCATCTGCTCCCCCTCGTCGAACACGACGTCCAGGTCGATCGCAGGCACATGCACCGTCATCGGCCGCAGCGCCTGCACTCGCATCTCGATCCACTCGTTGCGCGAATCCCACAGTGCCACATGGCGAAATCCCGACGGGTCGAAGTTCGCCCCCAGCCGCGTGTTCAGCACGTTGAGCACGTTGAGGTTGAACTGCGCCGTCACGCCCGCGGCGTCGTCGTAGGCGGGAACCATCACCTCCGGGTCGGTCACCAGCCCGACTCCGAGCAGCAACTGCTCCCCGTCCTCGAGCACCTCCGCGACCGACGACAGGAACTCCGCACGTTCGTCCGGGACGAGATTCCCCAACGTTCCGCCGAGAAACGCGATCATCCTCCGACCCCCACGAGGCAGGTTGTGCAGGGTGTCGGTGAAGTCACTGATGATGCCGTGCACCACCAACCCCGGATACCGGCGGGCCAGGTCGTGCACCGACGAATCCACCGCCGCCACCGACACGTCCTGCGGGACGTATTTTTCGAGCGATCCGTGCGCCGTCATGGCGTCCAGCAGGAGCTTCGTCTTCTCGGACGACCCCGAACCGAGTTCGACGAGGATCTGCGCCGATGTCGCCTCCGCCACGCGCTCGGCGCTCGCCCGCAGTAGTTCCCGTTCGGTGCGCGTCGGGTAGTACTCGGGGAGCCTGGTGATCTCCTCGAACAGCTCGCTGCCGCGCGCATCGTAGAACCACTTGGGGGGAAGCGATTTCGGTACCGCCGTCAGGCCGAGCCGAGCGTCCACCCGCAGACTCTCGTCCAGATCCTCCGGTGCCAAGTGAATCTCGATCGTCGGCTCGGTCATGACCGTCCCTCCCGGTACGCGTTCCGTGTCGGCAATTCGGTGATGGCCAGGTGGCCGGGTCGCGCCTCGACCGCGTGCCCGTCCGGCACCGGAACCCAGCCGTCCCGGTCGTCGACGGGCTCGGACGCGACCAGCGCGCTCGCCTCGTCGACCCGAACCGACAGCGCATGATCGACCGCGGTCGCCCACACGGTGGCCCCGTCGCCGAGCATCAGGTTCAGTCGCGACCGCGGCGCCGCGTCGAGCACGTCCGTGACCACGTCGCGCAGTACCTCGCCGGGCGGCGAGACCTCCAACCTGCGCCGCACCAGGGTCCACAGCAGCGCCGAATCGGTCAGGGCAGGCATCGTCAGCAGTTCCACCGCGGGCAGCCACTCGGCCAGTGCCGCAACCGAACCGGGCCACCCGTCGATCCGCCCGTTGTGACTGAACGCCCATCGCCCATCCGTGAACGGCGCACAGGCCTCGGCCGTGATCGGCATCCCCTCCGTCGCGGACCGAACCGCCCCCATGACGCCCGTCGACCGGACCTGGGTGAGAACACCGACAACCGTCGGGTCGGCCCAGATCGGGCGGGCGTTCCGGTACGCGGTGGCACCCTCGCCACCTTCCGGCCACCACGCGACCCCGAAGCCGTCGGCGTTGATCGTGCCGCCACCGCGCATGTCGGTCGGCGCCCACGACTGCGTGACCAGGTTGTGCGAGCCGTCGGTCACCACACTCGCCACGGACCGCGGCGGACCCACGTACGCGAGGTGTCTACACATCCGACTCCACGTCCCGCGCGCAGCGGAATCCCGCGAAGATCTGCCTGCGGATCGGGTGATCCCAGTTCCGGAACGTCCCGCGGCACGCCACCGGGTCCGTCCCGAACGACCCGCCGCGGAGGACCTTGTAGTCGCCGCCGTGGAACACCTCCGAGTACTCCCGGTAGGGGAATGCCGAAAAGCCCGGGTAGGGAAGGAAATCGGAGGAGGTCCACTCCCACACGTCCCCGATGAGCTGGTGGACACCGAGCGGCGACGCCCCGACGGGATATGCCCCGACCTCGGCCGGCTCCAGGTGACGCTGGCCCAGGTTCGCACGTTCGGGAGTCGGTTCCTCGTCCCCCCACGGGAATCGCCGCGACCGGCCCGACACCGGATCCCATCGTGCGGCACGTTCCCACTCCGTCTCCGTCGGCAGGCGGCGTCCGGCCCACCGCGCGTACGCCTGCGCCTCGAACCAGCAGACGTGCACCACCGGCTGGTGTTCACGCACCGGCTCCATCGTCCCGAACGCCCGCCGCCACCACGCGCCCGCGCCGTCGTCCACCCAGAACTGCGGCGCGTCGAGTTCGGCGGCGACGCGGTGCGCCCAACCGCGTTCGCTCCACAACTCGGGCCTGCGGTACCCGCCGTCGGCCATGAACTCCAGGTATCGCCCGTTCGTCACCGGCGCCGCGTCGATCGCGAACGCCCGCACGGTGACGCGGTGTGCGGGGCGTTCGTTGTCGAGAGCCCACGGATCGGTGGAGGTGCCCATCTCGAAATCGCCGCCGGGCACGACGACCTCACCACGAGGAACCGCCGTCGTCCGCGGGGCGGCCGGGGCCGCGAGAACCGCCGAGCCGCGCCGGAGCTGATGGGTGGCGAGCATCGTCTCGTCGTGCTGCTGCTCGTGCTGGGCGATCATCGCGAACGCGAACCCGTCCTCCTCGAGCCTGCGGCCCCGCAGCGGCGAACGGTCGAGTACGTCCCACGACTTGTCGCGGACCTGATCGACGTACTGCCGCGCCTCGGACGGATTCAGCAGTGGCAGTGACGGTCTCGTCGCACGAGGGTGAGCGAAGGCATCGTACAGTTCGTCGAGGTCGCGGCGTACCGGTTCTCGTCCCCCGATGTCGCGAACCAGCCACAGTTCTTCCTGGTTCCCGATATGCGCGAGATCCCACACGAGTGGGCTCATCAACGGCGAATGCTGGGTCGTGAGGTCGACGTCGTCCACGCAGTCGGTCAGTGCACGGCTGCGGTCGCGCGCCCGGGTCAGTTCTTCGACCAGTCGGGTGCGGACGTCCTCGGGTGTGGTCATCGGTCGGCCACCTTCGTCACGATGCGGTCTCCTCGGTCACGGTGCCGGCTCCCCTGTCACGGTGCGTCCACGGCGACATCGCTCCGCCGCGGCGGCCAGGTCGGGCGCGAACGTCGCCGAGCGGGACGCAGCCAGTTCCAGGAGATCGACGGCAGCGGTTCGTAATTCGGGTTCGATCAGCCCCAGCTCGGCGGCGCAGCGCCACCGGTCCGCGGTCGGTGCTGCGATCGCGATTGCCTCCTCGACGGTCACGGGGTCGCCGAACAGCGCGGAAAGCGCGGCCACCGGGATCCGCCACCCGTCACCCGGCTGCGCGTCGAGGTAGCGCACCTCGAAATGCCCGGCCGCCCGCACGGGAGGGAACAACGTCGTGAGGTGGTAGTCCAGATCCGACACGTTCGGACTCCGACCGATCACCGAATCCAGCTCTCCGGCAACCCAGTCCGAGAATGTGGCGTCACCGGGAACCGACCAGTCGTCGGCGCTGTCCCCACAGCCGCCGCGCACACACAGCAGCGGAGCGTCGACCGCCCAGCTCGCGTAGTCGCGGATCGGGTCGGACAGTCGCGGCGGGTCGGTGCGTCCGGGGTCGAGTTCGAACCACGTGCGCATCCGCTGCGAGGCCCACCGACCACCGGTAATCCCGCGGAGCCGCGGTGAGCACGCGAACGCCGCCAGCAGGGCTGGGCCGATCGCGTACAGCGCACGCCAACGGGACGCGACCTCGGCTGCGTCGCCACCTGCGTCGACACTGATCTGGGTGGCGGTCGTGTTGCACATCATGAGCCGCCCGAACGGACCGATCCGGTCGAAGCGGTGCTGCATCGCGCGGTATCGGGGTGCGGGGAGGATGCGTTCCGCGATCCGATCGGTGTCCGCCGCTCCCGATCGCATCGCGATGCCCGCGCCGGCGAGCAGGTGCTCCAGCCGGGTGGAGTCGGAGGTGAGCGCCGCGCACAATTCCTCCGCAGAGGACATCGGGGCGCTGGAGAGTTCGATCTGACCGCCCGGTTCGAGGGTGACGACACTGCCACCGGGAAGTGCCCGCGCGGGGGAATCGGCAACGATCGAGGTCGGAGCATGCGGTCCGAGAGCAGCTGCAAAATCGGCGGGCCGGGGACGCGCACCGTCACGAGCAGCCGTCAACCATTCCAGTTCGGCACCGATCAGCATCGGTGGGCCGAGTTTGAAGCAGACCCCACCGACGTACGCCTCCGCCGCGGCCCTGGTGGTGAGCCGCGCGGACCCCGTTCGCGTTGCCATGGTCATCGCCGTGCTCCGATCCTCGGACGGCATGTACGGATCACAGAACGTGACCGAGGGTAGACCGAATTCGCGGTCGCTGTCATCACCCGCGCAGCGAGCCGCGCGGGTAGCGTCGACCGCAGACGTCGACCGATTCTGGAGGCCCGATGCTCGATCTAGGCCGCGTCCGCGCCGACACGCCCGGGTGCGCGGGACGCGCGTTCCTGGACAGCGCCGGATCGTCCCTCCCACCGAGTCCCGTTCTCGACGAGATGATCGGTCACCTGCGACGCGAGGCGGAGATCGGCGGCTACCGGGCGGCAGCGGAACGGGCCGACGACCTCGCCGACGTCAAGGTTTCGCTCGCACAGTTGCTCGGCGCCCAGCCTGCCGACCTGGCACTCGTGGAGAGCGCCTCGCGGGCATGGGCCGACTTCTTCTACGCCGTTCCGCTCGCGTCCGGCGACCGCATCCTGATCACCGAGGTGGAGTACGCCAGCAACGCGATAGCGGCGTTCCAGCGCGCCCGATCGAGCGGTGCGAGCGTCGAGGTGGTGCCGTCGACCCCGACCGGCGAGATCGACCTCGACGCCCTGCACCGGATGCTCGACGAGCGGGTCCGCCTGGTCTCTCTGGTCCACGCCCCGACCAACGGCGGCCTCATCAATCCGGTCCGAGAGGTCGTCGACCTCGCCCACGGTGTCGGCGCACTGGTGCTGCTCGACGCCTGCCAGTCCGTCGGTCAGGTGCCGGTCGACGTCCGTGAACTCGGCGTGGACGCCCTGTCGGCGACGGGACGAAAGTGGCTTCGGGGACCTCGCGGCACCGGCTTCCTGTACCTGCGCCCCGAACTCGCACAGAGCATGGAACCCGCGGCCCTCGACCTCCACGGAGCGCAGTGGGCGGAGGAGACCGGCTACCGGCTCGCACCCGACGCCTCCCGGTTCGAGTTCTGGGAGTGTTCGGTCGCAGGCAGGCTCGGTCTCGGTGCCGCGATCCGGTACCTGCTCGACCTCGGCATCGACGAGGTGGCGTCGGCGGTCTCGGCGCGAGCGGAGTTCGCCCGCACCGAGCTCGCCGCGCTCCCCGGTGTCACCGTCCGCGACCTCGGCGGCCACCGCAGTGGCATCGTCTCGTTCACCGTCGAGGGCGTCGACCCCAATTCCGCCCGAGAGGTGCTGGCGGACAGCGACGTCACCGTCACCGTGAGCGGTCGCGGGTCAACCTGGGTCGACATGACGCGTCGCGGACTCGACGGTGTCCTACGCGCGTCACCGCACTACTTCAACACCTTCGAGGATCTGGACCGCCTGGTCGCCGCCGTCGCGGAACTGTGAACGGGTCTCGCCGGACCCGCTCGCGCCGCATCGGCACCCGGGCCCACTCCGCGAGCCCCTCCCATCTCGATGGGAGGGGCTCGCGGAGTGAACGACTCAGCTCAGGTGGTGCACCTCCTGCATCCCGTACACCGGAGTCGGGATGCCCTCGTACCGAGCCTTGAGCTGCAGAGCCAGGTACAGCGAGTAGTGCCGCGACTGATGCAGGTTGCCGCCGTGGAACCACAGCGCCTCCTGCTGGGTCGGCTTCCACATGTTGCGCTGCTCGCCCTCCCACGGCCCGGGATCCTTCGTGGTGTCCGAGCCCAGACCCCAGCACTTGCCGACCCGATCGGCGATCTCCTGCCCCATCAGGTCCGCGGCCCACCCGTTCATCGACCCGTACCCGGTTGCGTAGACCACGACGTCGGCCTCGAGTTCGGTGCCGTCGTCGAGGATCACCGAGTTCTCGGTGAGCTCACGAATGTTCCCGTGGGCCAGAGCGATGTCACCGTTCGCGACGAGTTCGGCGGCGCCGACATCGATGTAGTAGCCCGATCCGCGGCGCAGGTACTTCATGAACAGCCCCGAGCCGTCGTCACCGAAGTCGTGCTGGAACCCGACCCTTTCCAGCCGGTCGTAGAAGTCGGCGTCGCGGGCGCGAATCTTCTCGTAGATCGGGATCTGGAACTCGTGCATGATCCGGTACGGCAGCGATGCGAACGTGAGATCCGCCTTGTGCGTTGTCATCCCGGCTTCGAGAGCCCGCTCCGAGTACAGGTCACCGAGACCGAGGTCCATGAGCGAATCCGACTTCACGATGTGCGTCGAGGAGCGCTGCACCATCGTCACGTCAGCGCCGTGCTCCCACAGCGCGCCGCAGATGTCGTGGGCGGAATTGTTCGCGCCGATCACCACGGCCTTCTTGCCCGCGTACGCGTCGGGACCGGGATGCGCACTGGAGTGGTGCTGATCGCCGCGGAACTTCTCCATGCCGGGGAACGACGGGACGTTCGCCTTGCCCGACATGCCGGTGGCAAGCACCAACTGCCTGGGGCGCAACGTGATCGGCTCACCGTCACGCACCACCTCGACGGTCCACGTGCCGAGCTTCTCGTCGTACGACGCGGAGGTGCAGGTCGTCTTCGACCAGTACGGCACCTCCATCACCGTTGTGTACATCTCCAGCCAGTCGCCGATCTTGTCCTTCGGCGCGAACACCGGCCAGTTGTCGGGGAACGGCATGTACGGCAGGTGGTCGTACCAGACCGGGTCGTGCAGGCACAGCGACTTGTAGCGGCCCCGCCACTGGTCACCGGGGCGGTCGTGCTTGTCGAGCACCAGTGCCGGCACCCCGAGCTGACGCATCCGCGCACCCAGCGCGATGCCACCCTGCCCGCCGCCGACGATCACCACGTACGGCTGCGCCGAGTACCCCAGTTCCCGTTCCTCGATCTCGCGCTGCTCCGACCAGGTGACGCGGTTCGGATCGGCGCCGTGCTCGGCACCCATGGGGCGGCGCGTGCCCTTCCCCTCCTCGTGTCCCTTGAGTTCCTGCAGCGTGGTCAGCAGGGTCCACGCGCGGTCACGGCCGTCCTCGTCTCCGCGCAGCCGCAGGTGACCCTCGCCGCGCCCGGTTGCCGTCTCGAACGCGACCCAGGCGGAGACCACACCGTCCGCCTCGGTGGGTTCCTCGGTGGCGCGGAAGCCGGAGGGATCGGTGTCGTCGAGACGCTCGCGGAGCATGTCCGCGACGCCGTCACGACCCTCGACCGTCTTGAGGTTCCAGGTGAACGAGACGAGGTCGCGCCAGAAGCCGTCGACGGCGAACATGCCTGCCGCAACGTCGACGTCCCGGGTCGCGAGCGCGGCCTCGAATTCCGTCAGCCAGGCGTCGACCCGTTCCCTCGGCGATCCGGTGGCGGAGCGAGCCTCGGGGTCGAGTGTCTGTGTCATGGCGCCAATCCCTTCGTTGTCGTGTGACACAGAGCACACTCTCGGCAGATACGCGCGACAAGCGTTGCAGCGCGTTGCACGACACCCGCGCCACCCATCGCGTGTGACACCCGACACATCGCGGACATATGCTCGCGGGACCAGCGAGCAGAGGCGGAGACCGTGGGCGATGTCCGTGCCACCGGATACGGGGCCATCGAGCCGGGCACCGACCTGTCCCGGCACGCCCGCGACCTCGTCCGGATGCACGACGCCCTGATCGGGGGCGGACGCTCGCCGATCCGGCCTCGCGCCGTCGTGCAGCGGTCGTGGGCTCGGGTCCTGCAGTCCGGACTCGCCCCCGACGGCACCAATGCGCGGGCGTTGCTCGCCGTCGACGAGATCGAACGACGCCGCAGGCGGTCTGCGCTGGCCGACGTGATCGTCGATCTCGACCTGGTGATCTCCGCCGTCGCCGACGCCTCGCACCTGCTGATGGTGGTGACCGACGCGGACGGCGTCATCCTGTGGCGCTCGGGCTCCGCACGGGTGCGCGCCCGGGCGGACTCGCTCGGATTCCGCGAAGGTGCCACCTGGACCGAGGACGCCGTCGGAACCAACGCCATCGGCACCGCGATAGCGGAAGCCTCCCCGGTGCAACTCTTTTCGGGTGAGCACTTCGAGCAGACGCAGCATCCCTGGTACTGCACGGCCGCCCCCGTCCACGACCCCCGGACCGGCGAGCTTCTCGGCGTCGTCGACGTCAGCGGACCGGCGCTCACCCTGCACCCCACCGTCACCGCACTCGTCGAGACCGCCGTCCGGCTCGCGCAGGCCCAACTGTGGCGGCACCACGAGTCGCGGCTCGAACGCCTTCGCCTGACCGCCGCACCGATGCTGGCGTCCAGCACCGGTCCGATCCTCCTCGTCGACGACAACGGCTGGGTCGCGCACGCCTCCGGCGTCGCGGCCACCAAGCGCGTCGCGGCACCGCGGGGCGACCGGACGCTGACGGTGCCGGGACTCGGCCCGTGCTCGCCGGAACGGGTCGCAGGAGGCTGGGTGATCCGCCCCCAGGACCAGGGCGCTCGGATCGAGATGCGACTGGACCTGTCGGGGTCGCCGGTCGTCGTGGTGTCCGGCGCCGACAACTCCTGGCGCGCCCCCCTGTCGGGTCGGCACGCAGAGATCCTGCTCCTGCTGCACCGCGCGGGTCCGCGCGGCCTGTCCGTCGCCGAGCTGAGTTCCGGCATCTACGGCGACCCCGATCACGCCGTCGCGATTCGGGCCGAGATCTCCCGTCTGCGGCGCATCCTCGGTTCCGTGATCGACGGCAGGCCGTACCGGCTCGCCGGGTCCGTCCACCTGGACGTGGACCTCGGTGACACCGACCTGCTCACCGAATGCGCGTTCGTCCGACGGTCCACCAGCCCGGCCGTTCGCGCCCTCGCCAGCGATTAGCCGTGGACGCCGCGGTCCGGTAGGCTGTCCTGCGTTGTCTCGGCGAGGGCGAACCCACTGATACGGGTTCACCGTGATCGACGCGGCCACGGTTACTCCAGCGAGCATTGCTCCGGGGCCGTGCGCGTCCGTCGCCCCCCGTAGAGCCGACACCAAAGCAATCACCGCGTACCCGTAAACACTGATGTGAGCCGTAGGAGCTGTTTCCCCATGTCGACCGACGTCAACAACCTCAACGCCGCCGTCCGCACCGAGTTCGGCAAGGGTGCCGCCCGCCGCGCCCGCCGTGACGGCAACGTGCCCGCCGTTCTGTACGGCCACGGAACCGACCCGCAGCACCTGAGCGTCAACGCCCGTGAGTTCGCCGCGATCCTCCGCGCCCACGGCACCAACGTCGTCATCAACCTCAACATCGACGGCACCGAGCAGCTCGCGCTGACCAAGTCCATCGTCGTGCACCCGATCCGTCGCCACATCGAGCACGCCGATCTGCTCGTCGTGAAGAAGGGCGAGAAGGTCACCATCGAGGTGCCCGTCGTCCTCACCGGTGAGGCCGCTTCCGGCGCCCTCGTCACCCAGGACGTCACCACCGTCAAGGTCGAGGCCGACGCCCTGAACATCCCCGAGCAGGTCGAGATCTCCATCGAGGGCGCCGAGGCCGGCACCCAGATCCTCGCCGGCAGCGTCACCCTGCCCTCCGGCGTCACGCTGCAGGACGACGCCGAGCTGCTGCTCGTCAACATCGTCGAGTCGCCGTCCGCCGAGTCGCTCGAGGGCGCGGGCGAAGAGGCTGCCGAGGCCACCGAGGCAGCCGAGGGCGAAGAGGCCTGATCCGCTTCCGCGGACCACATCAGTTGACGTCGACGACGCGTCGCCCCACCGCGGGCGGCGCGTCGTCGCGTTTCGTCAGGACAGGACAACCACGTTGAGCGACTCGAACGACACCGCACTCGTCGTCGGCCTCGGCAATCCCGGACCGCAGTACGAGAAGACCCGGCACAACGTCGGATTCATGGTCGTCGACGCCCTCGCCGCCCGCGAACGGGCACGATTCAGCGTGCACAAGAAGTCCGGCGCCGACGCCGTCACCATCCGACTCGCCGGACGTCAGGTGATTCTCGCGAAGCCCCGGACGTACATGAACCTGTCCGGCAAACCCGTTGCCGCACTTGCTCGATTCTTCTCCGTCGACCCCGGCAACCTCGTCGTTGTGCACGACGAACTCGACCTCGACTACGGCACCCTCCGTCTGAAGATGGGCGGCGGCGAAGGCGGCCACAACGGTCTGCGTTCCATCTCGCAGGCCCTCGGCACGAAGGACTACCTGCGCACCAGGGTCGGCATCGGCCGCCCGCCGGGCCGCATGGATCCCGCCGACTATGTGCTCAAGCCGTTCTCGACGGTGGAGCGCAAGGAACTCGACCTCGTGTGCGAGGAGGCGGTGGATGCGGTCGAACTGTTGCTGCGCGTCGGCCTGGAAGCAGCTCAGAACCAGCTGCACTGAGTCACCGGGAACGGGCTCCCGGCACTCTCAGCCACGCAGCTTGCGTCGCAACAACTTCCCGGTCGCGGACCTGGGAAGGGCTCCGACCAATTCGACCTCTCGCGGATACTTGTAGGCCGCCAAACGCTCACGGCAGTGGTCGACCAGTTCGGCTTCGGTGGCCGTACTCCCAGGTCGCGTCACCACGAATGCCTTGGCCGACTCGCCCCGGTAGTCGTCGGGGATACCGACGACCGCGGCCTCCACGACGTCGGGATGGTCGGCGAGCACGAGTTCTACCTCGTGCGGCCAGATCTTGTAGCCGGCCGCGTTGATGACGTCGTTGCTTCGGTCGACGACGTAGAACCAGCCGTCGGCGTCCATGAATCCGATGTCACCGGTACGCAGCTCACCACCGGTCAATGCCGCAGCGGTCGCCTCCGGGTCGTCCCAGTAGGAGCCGATGACCTGTGGGCCGCTCGTCACCAGCTCGCCGATCTCGCCGACGGGGAGGTCGCGGCCGACATCGTCGACAACCCGGACCATGGTGTTCGACACCGGCACGCCAACCGACAGCACTCCGGTCTCCGCGTCGACCGGTGCACGCACCTCCGGCGGCACGATGTGCGTCGGCGAAGTCGTCTCGGTCTGGCCGTAGACGTTGCGAATGTAGCCACCGAGCGCAACCTCGAGCCGATCCGCGACCCCGGGATCGACCGGCGCACCGCCGGAGTAGCGCAACCGGAGCGGCGCCATCTCGGCGGGGGTGATGTCGGATTCGTCAGCGAGCGCAATATAGGCGGTGACGGCTGCCACGGCGAACGCGGGGCGATGCTCGCGGATCGCGTCGGCGATCACCCCCGGATGGATGCGATGGGTCAACACAACAGGCGATTTCGACAGCATTGCCAGCGTGACCGCGCCCACGAGACCGGTCACGTGGAACACCGGCGCCAGTGCCAGGATCGGCTCGCCGGGGAGGACTCCCGACCAGTCGCGGTACAGCTGAGTGCTGAAGGTCAGGTTCGCGTGACTGATCCGCGCACCCTTCGGGAACCCCGTCGTTCCCGACGTGCCCAGCAGAACGGCTGCATCGCCGGGACCGACCGGACGCCGTCGAACCACCGGGCCGTCATACCCTGCGATCAGCGCGGCGAGATCTATCGTGTCGGGCGGCCGGAGCCGCTCGACCCCCGCGAACACCCGCACGTCGGTGCGGGACTGGCCGTCCAACCCGGACACGGTCACCACCACCGGCACGGCGAGACCCGGATCCGCTGCCAGGACGGGACGGGCCACCTCGACATACAGGTCGTCGAGCGCCAACAGTGCCGCCGGACGATATCGGCGCAGGAACCACTCGAACTCGTCGGCCTTGCTCATCGGGCTGATCGCGGCCGGAACACCGCCGACCTTCCAGGCAGCGACCAACCCGATCACGAACGCCGGATCGTTCTGCACGTACAGCGCGCACCGGTCCCCCGGCACGAATCCACGCGACGCGAGCAACGCGGCGAGCGCATCCGATGCCCGATCCAGTTCGGCCCACGAGAGCACGCCGTCGAAGTACCGCACCGCGGGGTCGTCCGGGGCAGCCACGACCGCGGCGTCGAACATGTCCATCGCGGTACCGAATTCCACACGCATGTGTGCCGGCCGATCGCCGTAATGCGCTAGCCACGGCCGCTCGTCGTACGCGCTCACCCGACCTCCATTCCGCTGCTCGCCCGACCGGGCGGGCATCACCGGTCGCCGGTCCACAGCGCGGGCAAACCCACGCTACCGTGTTCAGTATGGCTGAACAGAACTCGACCGGGCCCGCCGTCCGTCAGGCCCGGCAGCAGTCCGGGATGTCCCTGCGCGCCCTCGCCTCGGCGATCGGCGTCAGCGTCGGGACAATGAGTGCGATCGAGAACGGGAAGGTGGCGCTGACAATCGACCGGCTGCATGCGATCGCCCGACACCTCGACGTCCCACCCGCCCGCCTGCTCAGCCC
>NZ_SCOY01000071.1:0-1076 GCF_005503035.1 Rhodococcus sp. Q | reverse complement strand
TGTACCCGGCCATCAGGTTGGTGTCAGGCGGCTGACCGGCGGGAGCCCTCCGAGTGCGCTGTGGCGTCGTCGAGTGTTGTAGTACTCGACCCAGGGCGCAAGTGCTTCGGCGCGCTCGGCGTTGCTGGTGAACACCTGCCGGTAGGCCCACTCGGTTTGCAGGGTCCGGTTCAAGCGTTCGACCTTGCCGTTCTGCCACGGGCAGTGCGGTTTGATGAACTTCTGCCGGATGTCGTGCTCTGCGCAGACTGCTCGTAGCGACCAGCGGTAGGCCCATGCGTTGTCGGTCATCAGCCGTTCGATGCGGGTGATGCCGTGGCCGGCGAAGTAGTCGATCGCCCGTGTCAGGAATGCTGCACAGGTGGCGCCCTTCTCGTCCGGGAGCACTTCCGAATAGGCGAGACGGGAGTGGTCGTCGACGAGCGAGTGGACGAAGTCGAACCCCACCTTCGTCGAGTGGTCTCGGTTCCGATGCTCACGGCCGTGGGCGCGCCAACCACCACCGTCCGGGATGCGGCCGAGCTTCTTGACGTCCATGTGCACCAGTTCGCCCGGATGGTCGCGTTCGTAGCGCACCGCGGTCGCCTTCGACGCCCGGATCACCTCACCGGTCAACGGATCGCAGTGGGCCAGGTAGGGCACCCCGTGGCGGCGGAGTACTCGGGAGATGGTGCGGGCGGGGACGCCGAGTTCGGCTGCGAGCCAGTCCGGTCCGCGCCGTTCATGCCGGCGTAGGTCGACGATCCGTTCCTCGATATCGACGGGGGTTCGGGTCGGCATCGTGTGGGGGCGTGAGGATCGGTCGTGAAGCCCGGGCTCGCCTTCGGCTTCGTAGCGGCCCACCCAGGTGGACACGCATTTGCGGGAAATGCCCATCGCGCTGGCGATATGGGCTTTCGGCCAGCCGTCGCGGTGCCGCTCGATGATGAGCATTCTCCCGAGATAGGTCGTGCGGGCGTTACGGTGTGACACGAGAACCTCCGAGCGGATGTGGGCCTTAGACAAGCCACACCCCACTCGGAGGTTCTCTTCGCATCAAGCCGACACGCCTGCTACCAACGTCCTGGCCGGGTACA
>NZ_SCOY01000070.1:0-1119 GCF_005503035.1 Rhodococcus sp. Q | reverse complement strand
TGTTGCGGGTCATGACGTTGTAGACACCGGCCAGGATCTGGGCCAACCAAGGCGGACGGGTCCTTCCGCGGCAGGATGAGAAGTACCACCAACTCGTCCGCCGACAGAAAGACCCGTCCGTGACCCACAGTAATGCGCCGCTGTCCGTCGAAGGACGCCGCAGACTTGTCGAGCGTTGCCAGCACCGTCCGATCGCTCATGTCGCCGCCGAGATGGGGATCTCCCGCGCGTGCGCCAGCAAATGGGTGGGCCGGTACCGCCAATACGGTGAACTCGGCCTCGCGGACCGATCCAGCGTCCCCCACCGCCAACCGACGGCGACCCCGAACCAGGTCGTCGCTCGGATCGAATCCCTACGACGCGAGAAGAAGTGGTCAGCCCGCCGCATCGCCCTCGATCTCGCCGCCGAGGGAACCGCCGTCTCGGTGCGCACCGTCAGCCGGCACCTGGTCTACCTGGGCTTGAATCGTCGAAGGTTCCTCGACGCCAGCGGAGCCGACAATCGCAAGCCCCCGGTCGCGATCGTCGCCCGGTACCCGGGCCACATGGTGCACGTCGACGTCAAGAAGGTCGGCCTGATCCCCGACGGCGGCGGCTGGCGCATGCATGGCCGAGGCAGTGAGCACGCCAAGACCGTCGACCGGGGCAAGAAGCGTGGCACCCGCACGGGCTACGTGTACCTTCACTCGATCGTCGACGGCTTCTCCCGCCTCGCCTACACCGAAGCGCTCGCCGACGAGAAGGGTGTCACCGCAGTCGGTTTCATCAACCGAGCCAAGGTGTTCTTCGCCGCACACGGCATCGCCCGGTTCACACGGGTGGTTACCGACAACGGGTCCTGCTACCGCTCGGCGGTGTTCGCTCGTACCCTCGCTGGCACCCGCCACCAGTTCATCCGCCCGTACACCCCACGGCACAACGGCAAGGTCGAACGCTACAACCGGATCCTGGCCGAGGAGTTCCTCTACGCCCGCGAATGGACCAGCGAAACCCAACGATCAGAGGCACTCGCGGTCTGGAACGTCCACTACAACTACCATCGACCCCACACTGCCGCCGGAAACCGGCCGCCAGCGACCCGACTCCACGCCGGTGTCACCAACGTCATGGCCTCATACA